>JAJPXI010000173.1 GCA_021205585.1 Oscillospiraceae bacterium | reverse complement strand
TTGGCGGAAAAGTTCCGTCAGCCGCCGCAGGCGCATTTAATCAGTGCTTCCCTAGCATTGCGGACGGTTTGAGGCAGGCTTCCCGCCCCAGCCGAATCAACGCCTGCCGCCCCTGGGCGACAGGCGTTGATTACCATTATTCGGATGGAGGATAGCGGCGTATGAAAGAAATATTAGAGATTGCGGCCAGCTTTGACTGGAGCCCCTTCTGGATCTCCTTCAAAACCGGCATAGTCGCAACGGTAATCTGTTTTTTCTTGGGCATCTACGTGGCCCGCCAGGTGCTCAAGCTGCCCCACCGCACCCGTGCGGTGGTGGACAGCATCCTGACCCTGCCCATGGTGCTGGCCCCCACGGTGATAGGCTTTTTCCTGCTGCTGCTGTTCTCCCTGCGGCGGCCCATCGGCTCCTGGATGTACGAAACGCTGAACATCAAGGTGGTGCAGACGTGGCTGGGCTGCGTTATCGCCGCTACGGCGATTTCCTTCCCCCTGATGTACCGCAATGCCAGGGCCGCCTTTGAGCAGGTGGACATCAACCTGGTCTACGCCGCCCGGACCCTGGGAATGCGGGAGACGAAAATCTTCTGGCGGGTGGTCATCCCCGCCGCCGGGCCGGGGGTCGTCTCCGCCACGGTGCTGACCTTCGCCCGGGCCCTGGGGGAGTACGGGGCCACCTCCATGCTGGCCGGGAACATCGCCGGAAAAACCGGCACCATCTCCCAGCGCATCGCCTACGTCATCAAGGACGGCGACTACCTGACCGCCGGAATCTGGTGCATTATCATGCTGCTGATTGCCTTCGTTGTGCTGACCATCATGAACCTTGTCTCCGGCAAAAGCCTGAAGAACGTCCGCCGCTGGTAGGGGAGGGGCTGTCCATGTCTATCGAGGTCAAGATTAAGAAAAAACTGGGCGACTTTTTGCTGGACATCGCCTTTTCCGCCGAAAATGAAATTCTGGCCCTGCTGGGGGCCTCCGGCTGCGGCAAGAGCATGACGCTTAAGTGCATCGCCGGCATTGAGCGGCCGGACGAGGGGGAAATCGTCCTGGACGGCCGGGTGCTGTTCGACTCGGAAAAGCGGGTGGATCTGAAGCCCCAGAAGCGCAAGGTGGGCTATCTGTTCCAGCAGTACGCCCTATTCCCCAATATGACGGTGGAGCAGAATATCCTCGCCGGGATGCGGGACAAGAAGAAAAAGGGCATTTTGCCCGACGTCATCCGCTCCATGCACCTGGAGGGGATGGAGCAAAAGCGGCCCCACCAGCTCTCCGGCGGCCAGCAGCAGCGGGTGGCCCTGGCCCGCATCCTGGTCAACGAGCCGGAGGTGCTGATGCTGGACGAGCCCTTTTCCGCCCTGGACAGCCATCTGCGCTTCCGCATGGAGCAGGAGGTGCAGGACCTGGCCCGGCAGTTCGGAAAGACGGTGCTGCTGGTGTCCCACGACCGGGAGGAGGTCTTCCGCCTGTCCGACCGCATCGCCATTTTGAACGACGGGCACATGGAGACCATCGGGGAGTACCACCAGGTATTCCAGAACCCCGTGACCCGGAACGGGGCCATCCTCACCGGCTGCAAGAACCTGACCGCCGTGGAGCGGCGGGGCCCCCGGCGCATTTACGCCGTGGACTGGGGGGTGGAGCTGACGGTGGCCTCCGACGTGGGAGAGGATGTGAAAAGCGCGGGCATCCGCACCCATGTTTTGACCCACGATGGAACAGAAAACCGCATTTTGTGCGACATTGAATCGGAAATTGAAAACCCCTTTTCCATGACGGTCATGCTCCGGCCTCACGGCTGCGAAAGTTGCGGCGAGGGCATCGGCTGGCGTGTGGAAAAAGAACTGTGGCAGTCCATCCGAGGGGACACGGTGGAGGTCTGCCTGCCCCCGGAATCTATTTTGCTGTTAAAGGAGTCCTGAACCATGCTGGAACGCCCCGATTATCTCACCGCCCGCGACACCCTGCTCCAGGCTGTCCGCCCCCTGCCCCCCCTGCGCCTCCCTCTGGAAGACTGCGCAGGCCTGACGCTGGCGGAGGACTTAATCGCTGAGGAGAACATCCCCGCTTTCGAGCGCAGCCCCTATGACGGTTACGCCCTGCGCGGCCAGGACACGGCGGGAGCCAGTAAGGAATCCCCCGTCTGCCTGCGGGTGCTGGAGGAGGTGGCCGCCGGGGCGGTGCCCACGCAAGCCTGTACACCGGGCACCGCCACCCGGATTATGACCGGCGCGCCCATCCCCCAGGGGGCCGATGCGGTCATCATGTACGAGCGCACGGAGTTCACCCCGGAGTGGGTGAAGGTGTTCGAGCCGGTGAAGGCCGGGGACAACGTGGTGCAGATCGGGGAGGACGTGCGCCGGGGCCAGCTGCTGGCCGGGGCCGGGAGCGTCATCGACGCGGGCACCCTGGGCACCCTGGCGGCCCAGGGGGAGGAAACGCCCCTTGTTTACCGCCGCCCGAAGGTGGGTATCCTGTCCACCGGCAGCGAGATTCTGGAGGCGGGCCAGCCCCTCCAGCCGGGGAAGATATACAACTCCAACCGCTACACCCTGTCCGCCGCCCTGAAAGGCATCGGCTGCCAGCCGGTCTACCTGGGCACGGCGGGGGACTCGGCCCAGGACATCCGCGCCCTGATTGAGCGGGGCCTGGAGCAGTGCGACGCCGTGGTCAGCACCGGCGGCGTGTCCGCCGGGGACTTCGACTTGACCCCCGACGCCATGGAGCTGGCGGGGGTGGAGACGCTCATCCGCGGCGTGCGCCTGAAGCCGGGGATGGCCTGCGCCTATGGAATCCGGGACGGCAAGCCGGTCTGCGCCCTGTCGGGCAACCCGGCGTCCTCCCTGACCAATTTTTATGTGATAGCCGCCCCGGCCCTGCGCAAGCTGGCCGGGCTGGCCCAGCCGGTGCCGGAGGAGGTTTCCCTGACCCTGCTGAATCCCTTCCCCAAAAAGAGCAAGGGGGGCCGGGTGCTGCGGGGGCGGCTGGAGCTGTCCGGCGGCCTGGCCGGGCTGCGCATCAGCGCCGACCAGGGCAACGTGGTGCTCAGCAGCACCATCGGCTGCAACGCCATGGCCTTTGTCCCGGTGGGCAGCGGCCCGCTGGAGGCCGGAACCCAGTTGAAAGGATTTCTGCTGTAAACAGGAGGAAAATATGGAGGATACCTTTGGGCGCGGAATCACCTACCTGCGCCTGTCCGTGACGGAGCTGTGCAACCTGCGCTGCCGGTACTGTATGCCGGAGGAGGGGCTGTGCAAAAAGCGCCACGAGGATATGCTGACCGAGGACGAGATGATTCAGGCCGTCCGGGCCGCCGCCTCCCTGGGGGTGTACAAGCTGCGCATCACCGGCGGGGAGCCCCTGGTGAAGAAAAACCTTCTGTCCATCTGCCAGCGGGCCGGGGAGGTGGAGGGAATCCAGGAACTGTGCCTGACCACCAACGGCACTCTGCTGCCCCCCCTGGCCCGCCCTCTGCGCCGGGCGGGGGTCAGCCGGCTGAATATCAGCCTGGACACCCTGAACGAGGAAAAATACCGCTATATTACCCGCATCGGCACACTGAGCCAGGCCATGGCGGGCATCGAGGCGGCGCTGGAGGAGTTCGACAAGGTGAAGGTCAACGCCGTGCTCATCGGCGGGTTTAACGACGATGAGATTGAAGATTTGGCCGGTCTGACCCTGCGCTATCCGGTGGATATGCGCTTTATCGAGCTGATGCCCATGTACGACAACGAGGAGTTCGGCCCCAAGGCCTACGTCCCCGGCAGCCGGGTGCTGGAGCGGATGCCCCAGCTGGAGCCTGTGGGGGCGGACGGAGGCGTGGCCGCCCTGTACCGCCTGTCCGGCGGCCTGGGCAATGTGGGGTTGATCAGCGCCGTCAGCAATCACTTCTGCGCCGCCTGCAACCGCATCCGCCTGACGGCGGACGGCAAGCTGAAGCCCTGCCTCCATTCCGCCCAGGAAATTCCCATCAAGGGCCTGGACTACCAGGAAATGCGGGCGGCCATGGAGCGGGCCATCCTGTCCAAGCCCCAGGCCCACGTTCCCCTGTCCGCCGAGGAAATCAGCGAGGCGGGCCGGAGCATGAACCAAATCGGAGGCTGACATGGGAAGCATTCCTGTTTTCGCCTTTGCCGCCTACTCCGGTACCGGCAAGACCACTCTCATCGAAGGGGTGGTGCGGGTGCTGAAGGCCAGGGGCCTGCGCGTGGCGGTCGTCAAGCACGACGGCCACCGCTTTGAAATCGACCGGGAGGGGAAGGACTCCTGGCGCTTCGCCCACGCCGGGGCCGACATCACCGTTATCAGCTCCCAGGAGAAAACGGCCTATATCGAGCAGCGCCCCCTGACCCTGGAGCAGTTGCTGGACATGGCCCACGACGTGGATTTGATTTTAGTAGAGGGCTATAAGAACGCCTCCCTGCCCCAAATCGGCATCGCCCGGCGGGCCACGGGGAAGGGGTTCACCGCGCCGCTGGAGCGGTATATCGCCATCGCGACGGACATGGACGAGGTGGAGACCGCCTTGCCCCGGTTCGCCCTAAACGACTATCAGGGGGTTGCGGATTTTATGGTAAAGAATATGGAAGATTTCACCCACTTCAACGAGGAGGGCCGGGCCAAGATGGTGGACGTGGGGGACAAGCCCCCCACCCGCCGCACCGCCGTGGCCGCCGGTCGGGTGCTGGTCAGCCCGGAGACCTTCGCGCTGATTCGCAGCGGCGGGATGAAAAAGGGAGACGTGCTGACCGTGGCCCAGGTGGCCGGGGTGATGGGGGCCAAGCGTACCCCTGACCTGATTCCCATGTGCCACCCCGTAGCGGTGGACGGCATTGATTTGTCTCTGCGCCTGGACGAGGCGCGCTGCTCGGTGGAGATTCAGGCCACCGTCTCCTGCGCCGGGCGCACCGGGGTGGAGATGGAGGCCCTGACCGCCGTTTCCACCGCCGCGCTGACCGTGTACGATATGTGCAAGGCGGTGCAGAAAGATATGGTCATCAGCGACATCCGCCTGATGAAAAAGTCCGGCGGCGTCCACGGAGATTTTGATAGGAAGGACGATTGATATGAACAATGAAGTTGCCATCATTACTGTCAGCGACAAGGGGGCGGCCGGACTGCGGGAGGACACCAGCGGCCCCGCCCTGAAGGCCCTGATGGAGGAAAACGGCTGGCAGGTGACGTACACCGCCATCATCCCCGACGAGGGGGAGCAAATCCAGGCCGAGTTGAAGGCCTGCGCCGACGAAAAAGGTGTGGCCCTGGTGCTGACCACCGGCGGCACCGGCTTTTCCCCCAGGGACGTGACCCCGGAGGCCACCCTGGCGGTTATTCAGCGCCGCACCCCCGGCATTCCGGAGGCCATGCGGGCCGAAAGCCTGCGCATCACCCCCAAGGGCTGTCTCAGCCGCTCGGAGGCGGGCATCCGGGGCCTGACCCTGATAATCAACCTCCCCGGCAGCAAAAAGGCCGCCCTGGAGAACATCAGCGCCGTCCTGCCCGCCCTGCGCCACGGCATCGACATCCTCTACTCCGCCGGTTCCGCCGACTGCGGCCAGGAAGCGGCCCGCTGAAAGGGAGGGCATATGGCAGCGAAAAAAACGCCCCCCTCCATGGACCAGTGGCTCCGGGAGGCCAAAGCGGATCCCGCCGCCCGGCAGGTGGGGATGTTCCTGGTGCACAACGGTGTGGTGCGCCAGACCCCAAAGGCCCAGGTGTGCCAGGGAGCGCAGGACGCGGAACCCGTGACCGGGATGCACTTCAGCTACGATGAGGACAAGGTGGCCGCCGCCCTGTCGGAGACCTACAAACTGCCCGGCGTGTACTATGTCCGGGCCTGGCTGAACAGCGGCCAGCTGGAGGTGGGGGACGACATTATGTACGTCCTGATCGGCGGGGACATCCGCCCCAGGGTGGTGGACGCGCTGCAATTTTTGGTGGGCAAAATCAAAGGCGAGTGCGTCACGGAAATCGAGACAAACTGAACCATGCGCATTGTGTGGAGTGAGCAGTCGGTGCGTTGGTTTCAAAACGCCTCCCGTTACACCGGCTTCCACAGGCGGCTGGCCCGGCTGCTGCTGGAGCGCGTCCCCCGGCGGGATACCCTGTGCGACATCGGCTGCGGCGCGGGACTGGTGGACTTTGAGCTGGCGCCCAAGTTTGACCATGTGACCTGCGTGGATCGGGTGCCGCAGGCCGTGGAGGCCGTCAAAGCTCAGGCCGAAGCCCTGAACCTGGACAACCTGACCGCCATCTGCCAGGATGGTCAAGTCCTGACGGGGCAGTGGGGCACCGTGACCGCCCTGTTTCACGGGGGCCGGGAGGAGCTGTCCCGCTATTATGGCCTGGCCAGGGATCAGCTGATCCTTGTCACCCACGGCAGCGACAAAGGAACCTTCGGCCCCGCCCGCCGCCGGACGGCCAAGCACATCCACACCGCCCTCATGCGGGATTGGCTGGAGCAGCTGGGCATGGCCTGCGACCTGGAGGAGACCGTTCTGGAGTACGGCCAGCCCTTCCCGAACCTGGAGGATGCCCGCGCCTTCCTCCAGGCCTACGCCGGCCCCCTGGAGCCGGAGGAGTTGGAGGAGTACCTGCGCCGGAACCTGCTGGAAACGGGAGACGTAGAATTTCCCTACTATCTGCCCAACCAGAAAAAAATCGGGATTTTTACAGTGCGAAAGTAAAAAAGGAGCGCTGGCAGGGAAAACCTGCCAGCACCTTTTTTTGCACCTGTTTTTATTTGCCGCCTGATACGCTCTTCAGATTAAAATGGGACATTTTATACGACATGCGCTTGCCTCCTGCACTTATCTGTCGGAAAAATCGGGGAAATACTCCTCCACAAAGTCCACCCGCTTTACCTGCCATGTTTTGCCGTTCAGGCTGTTGAGGGCCTCCGCGTCGGTGGTGAAGCGGAAGTCCAGGCGGTAAGAGTACAGGGCCTGGTACTTCCGGGCTTCCCCCTGAGTGCGGCCGTATTTGCCGTCCCCAAGCAGGGGGTGACCGGCGGCGGCGAACTGGGCGCGGATCTGGTGGGTGCGCCCGGTCAGCAGCTGGCACTCCATCAGGGACAGGCCGTTGGCGCTGGCCAGGGTGCGGTACAGGGTGACGGCGGTCTTGCCCCCCGGCCTGGGGCTGCGGTAGACGCTGACCTGCTTTTTCTCCTCGTCCTTGACCAGAAAGCCCTCCAGCCGCCCCTCCGGCTGCTTCATGCGCCCGTGGATGATGGCCAGATACCGCTTTTCCACCTCCCGGTTCCGGATCTTCTGGTTCATCACCCGCAGGGCCTGGGCGGTTTTGGCCGCAATGACGATGCCGCCGGTGTTCCGGTCGATTCGGTTGCACAGGGCGGGGGAGAAGGATTGCTCCGCTTTGGGGTTCCACTCCCCCTTTTGATAGAGATAGGCCTGGATGTGGGTGATCAGGGTGTTGACGTACTCCTTCTGGTCCGGGTGGCAGAGCAGGCCGGGCCGCTTGTCGCACAGCAGCAGATTTTCGTCCTCATAGAGAATGTTCAGCTGGGGGCGGAACACGGCCAGAAAGGCGTTGTCCTGCCCCGGCGGGTCAAAAAACTCGTCGTTGATATAAAGCCGCAGCACGTCCCCCTGGCAAAGACGCGCGTCCTGTTTGGCCCCCTTGCCGTTGAGCTTGACCCGCTTGATGCGGATATACTTCTGGGCCAGCGGGCCGGGGAGCAGCGGCACCGCCTTGGCCAGCCAGCGATCCAGCCGCTGCCCCGCGTCGTTTTTCCCAATGGTAAATTCCTTCATGTCCCGCTCCCCTCCGGCCCCGCGACAGAGCGCCCCTTTGGGCAGAAATGAGCCGGCTTCATACTGATTCTTCATAAAAAGATGTCTCTTTTTATGAAGAATATGGCTGGTTCCCAGCCTGATTTTGAAGGCAGGGCCTTCAAAATCCCGTCTCATGCGATTCTCAACGTAGAAAAAGCGCATTTGCGCTTTTTCATGAGAATCAGTATCACGGGGAAACCGGCTTTTGCAGCATTTGCTGCTTGACCGTCCACAGCTTCTGGGACAGGTCTACATAGTAGGTATGGGGGTTTTCAAACCGCTTGACCTCGTCCCACAGGCGCTCCACCTGGGCCTTGCAGTACGCCCTGCTCTCCTGAAGGGAGGGGAGGCGGCAGACCTGGACGCCGTTTTTGAAAACGGGAATCAGCAGGGGGACGGCAGTGTAATCGCGCACGGTCTTGCGCTTCCAGGTGGCGTTGGGGTCGAACAGCTCCAGAGGCTGGCCCTGGGGGGGCAGCTCGTCGTGAAGGGCCACCAGGTCGGCCATGGCCTTGCCGGAGCTTTTTTCAAACAGGCGGTACACCGCCTTGAAGTGGGGGGTGGTGATTTTGGCGGGGTTTTCGCTGATTTTAATCCTGGGCTGGATGACGCCGTCCGGCCCCTCCACGGCGGCCAGTTTGTACACCCCGCCGAACACCGGGTCGCTTTTGGAGGTAATCAGCCGCTCGCCCACCCCGAAGGAGTCGATGCAGGCCCCCTGGGCCAGCAGGTCGCGGATGAGGTACTCGTCCAGGGCGTTGGACACGGTGATTTTGCACCCGCTCAGCCCCGCCTGATCCAGCATGGCTCTGGCCCGCCGGGACAGGTAGGCCAGATCGCCGGAGTCGATGCGGATGGCGCAGTCGGTGATGCCCTGGGGCAGCAGCACCTCCCGGAAGGCCCGGATGGCGTTGGGAACGCCGGAGTCCAGCACGTTGTAGGTGTCCACCAGCAGGGTGGCCCCGTGGGGGTAGAGCTGGCAGTAGGTGCGAAAGGCGGTGTACTCATCGTCGAACATCTGCACCCAGGAGTGGGCCATGGTGCCGGTGACGGCGCAGCCGTAGTACAGGTCGGCCATGGTGCAGGCGGTGGCGCTGCACCCGGCGATGCAGGAGGCCCTGGCCCCCATCAGCGCCCCGGCAGCCCCCTGGGCCCGGCGGGAGCCGAACTCCGCCACCGGGCGGCCCTGGGCGGCCCGGACGATGCGGTTGGACTTGGTGGCGATCAGGGACTGGTGGTTCACGCTCAGAAGCAGAAAGGTTTCGATGAACTGGGCCTGGATGGCCGGAGCCCGGACAATCAGCAGGGGCTCGCCGGGGAACACCGGCGTCCCCTCCGGCACGGCCCAGATGTCCCCGGTGAAGCGGAATGTGCGCAGATAGTCCAAAAACTCCGGGGAAAAGCAGCCCTTGCCCCGGAGATATTCCAAATCCTCTTCATCAAAGGACAGGCCTTTGATATAGTTGACCACGCTCTCCAGCCCGGCGGCGATGGCGAAGCCGCCCCCGTCGGGCACGGTGCGGAAAAACAGGTCGAAATAGCAGATCCTGTCCCCCAGGCCGGTGCGCAGGTAGCCGTTGGCCATGGTCAGCTCGTAAAAGTCGCAGAGCATGGTGTAGTTGACCTGGTGCTTCATGGCTGCCTCCCCTCCCGGTGGGTCACGGTGACGAACATGGCCTCCAGCAGATCCAGGGCCTTTTCGTGGAGCACAGGGTCGGGGGAGGCGGTCAGTCGGGCGTCCAGCACCAGCCGGGCCTCCGGCAGGGCGGCCCGAACCATCACGGCGTTGGCCAGCACGCACAGATGGCTGACCAGGCCGCACAGCTCCACCTGCTCATACTCGCTCTCCTCCAGCCACTGGGCCAGCTCCAGGGAGGGGAAGGCCGCTTTGCAGAACAGCTCGTCGCTGTCCAGCACCTGCCGGGCCACCTGATCCTGGAGGTACCAGCCCTCGCTCTCCCGGATGCAGTGGGGCACCGGCAGATTTCGGCCCTCCTGGGTCTGGAGATAGTCGGGGCCGTGGGTGTCCACGGTGAAGGCCACGTCGTCCCCCCGGCGGCGGTACTCCCGGATGCGCTCCACAATGGGGCCGGTCAAAGCTTCAGCACCGGGAAAGCCCAGGGCGCCGTCGATAAAGTCCTTCTGGAAGTCTACCACAATCAGCAGATTTGCCATCGGCTTCTCCTCTCTTTACAGGGGGGTGGGGCCCATAGCGTCGTGGAGTCGGTCTGTGATGGCCCCCTGGAACGTCCGCCAGGCCCAGCCGTGCAGGGCCTCCATGCGGCTGGGGATCTGGTCGGCGGGCAGGTTTCCGGCGGCGGAAAAATCCCCGTCCAAAATGAACCGGGCCTCCCCCGCGCCGGGCTGTTTTACGTTTTTCAACAGGCCGGGGCCGGCGTGGAGCTTCATGCGGCAGTCGTCCTCCAGGGGCATTTCTACATCCAGAGAGCATTTGGTCACCCTGGTCTCGTCCACGTCCGGCTCCTCCAGAATGCCCAGGTAGGCGCTTTGGATTAAGTCGTCCCACAGATAGCCCTCCAGATCCAAAGCCCGGCGGGAGACGGCGTTGATATACCGCAGGCCGATGCGTTCAAAGAAGGAGGGCTGATAGGTGGAGATGAAGCCGGCCAGCACCACGTCCAGCCGCTGGGCGAAGTCCTCCCACTGGCTGTAGCCCCGGGTGGACAGGGCGATGAAGCTGTTGGTCAGGTTGACCTTCCACTTCCCGTCCTGAGAGACAAAATTGTAGTTGATCACCGGCGGCTGCTGCTGCACGGTTCCGCCCTCCACCTTGGGGGCCAGGCGCTCGGTCTGGGCGGCATACCGGGGGTATTCCCCCCGGATTAAATCCTGAAAGGCCGCCGGCTCCTGGGAGCCGATGGACAAAATGGTGGGAAAGCGCAGCTGGCAGATGACCTCCACCAGCGGGGGCCGGCTGTAGAAAAAGCGCCGGTCGCTCTGAGAAAAAAGCACGGGAATGCACCTCGCTTTGCAGTTCAATGAATCGGGGAAAATCCTTTATCGGTTATCGTTTTTTTTCGCGATCGCCTCTTTAGCGGCCTGGGCGATGTGCGCCGGGTCCAGACCGTAGGCGGCCAGCACCTGTTTGGCCGCCCCGGAGCGGCCAAACTCGTCCCGAACCCCGTGGCGCACCACGGGCACGGGGCAGCGTTCCGCCAGACACTCGCACACGGCGCTGCCCAGCCCTCCCACGATGTTGGCCTCCTCGGTGGTGACCACCGCCCCGGTCTCCCTGGCCGCCTGGAGCAGCAGTTCCTCGTCCAGGGGTTTGATGGTATGGAAATCCAGCACACGGGCGGAGACGCCCTCCGCCTGGAGCTGTTCGGCGGCCTGGAGGGCCATCTGCACCATCATGCCGGTGGCCGCGATGGTCACATCCTGGCCGGGGCGCAGGAGGACGCCCTTGCCCAGCTGGAACCGATAGCCGGGGATTTCGTCCGTCACCGAGTCCACCGCCAGGCGGCCCAGGCGCATATAGGCGGGGCCGTCGTACTCCAGCAGGGCCCGGACGGCCAGGCGCATCTCCGGCCCGTCGCAGGGGGAGACCACCGTCATGCCGGGGATGGCCCGCATGATGGCGTAATCCTCGATGCACTGGTGGGTGGCCCCGTCCTCTCCCACGGACAGCCCCCCGTGGGAGCCGACGACCTTCACGTTCAGCCGGGGGTAGGCGATGCTGTTGCGCACCTGCTCCCAGGCCCGCCCGGCGGCGAACATGGCGAAGGAGTTGTAAAAGGGCTTCTTCCCGCAGGCGGCCAGCCCGGCGGCTACACCGGCCATGTTGCCCTCGGCGATGCCCATGTTATAAAACCGATTCGGGTAGGCCCTGGCGAAGCCGGCGGTCATGGTGGAGCCGGACAGGTCCGCGTCCAGCACCACCAGCTCCGGGTACTCCTGGGCCAAACTGACCAGGGCCTGCCCGTAGGCGGCCCGGGTGGCGATGGTTTCACTCATGGCAGCTTCCCTCCAGCTTTTCTAAAGTAGCGCTCAGCTCGGCCCTGGCCTGCAAATACTGCTCCTCATTGGGGGCCTTGCCGTGCCAGCCGGGGTTGTTCTCCATAAAAGAGACGCCCTTGCCCTTAACGGTTCTGGCCAGGATAACGGCGGGGCGGCCCTCTGACTGTTGGGCGGCGGCAAAGGCGGCCAGCAGGCTGTCAAAATCGTGGCCGTCGGCCCGGAGCACCTGCCAGCCGAAGGCGGCGAATTTTTCGTCCAGCGGCTCGGAGGGCATCACGTCCGCCGTTCGCCCGTCGATTTGCAGTCCGTTTACGTCCACCACGGCGCACAGATTGGACAGGCGGTACTTGGCGGCGGCCATGGCGGCCTCCCACACCTGTCCCTCCTCAATCTCCCCGTCCCCCAACAGGGCGTACACCCGGTAGGGCCGCCCGTCGGCTCGGCCCGCCAGGGCCATGCCCACGGCGGCGGAGATGCCCTGGCCCAAACTGCCGGTGGACATATCCACCCCCGGAACGTGGTGCATCTCCGCGTGGCCGGACAGGTGCCCATCGATGGAGCGGAACTGCTTCAGCCGCTCCTGGGGGAAGTAGCCCCGCAGGGCCAGGGCGGGGTAGAGCGCCGGGGTGCAGTGGCCCTTGGAGAGCACAAACCGATCCCGATTCGGGTCGTCGGGGCGCCGGGGGTCGATGCGCATGACCTGGAAGTACAGGGCGGTCAGGATGTCCGCGGAGGAAAAGGAGCCGCCCAGGTGGCCGGAGGCGGCCCCGTAGACCATCTCCAGTCCCAGCAGACGAATCTTCGCCGCTGTCAATTTCAAGGTTTCCGTCATATTTTTACATTCTCCATGTCCGTTTTAATAGGCCAGCTTTTCCGTCAGCCAGGCTTTCAACTCCTGGATGGGCAGGCGAACCTGCTCCATGGTGTCCCGGTCCCGGACGGTGACGCAGCCGTCGGCAGGGGTGTTTTCGTCCCCCACCGTCTGGCAGTCCACCGTGACGCAGTAGGGGGTGGCGATTTCGTCCTGGCGGCGGTAGCGCTTGCCGATGGAACCGGCGTCGTCGTAGTCCACCATGAAGTCGGCGGACAGCTGGGCCTGAAGCTGCCGGGCAGCCTCCCCTAACTTTTTGCTCAAGGGCAGCACGGCGGCCTTGAAGGGGGCCAGGGCGGGGTGCAGGCGCAGCACGGTGCGCACATCCTTTTTCTCCGCGTCCACCGTTTCCTCGTCGTAGGCGTCGATCAAAAAGGCCAGGGTGACCCGGTCGGCCCCCAGGGAGGGCTCGATGACGTAGGGGATATAGTGCTGGTTCTGCTCCTGGTCAAAATAGCTCATGTCCTTGCCGGAGGTGGTCTGGTGGGCGGTCAGGTCGAAGTCGGTCCGGGAGGCCACGCCCCACAGCTCGCCCCAGCCGAAGGGGAACAGGAACTCAAAGTCGGTGGTGGCGTTGGAGTAGTGGCTCAGCTCCTCCGGCTCGTGGTCCCGCAGGCGCAGGTTCTCCCCGTTCAGCCCCAGGTTCAGCAGCCACTGGCGGCAGAAGTCCTTCCAGTAGGCGAACCATTCCAGCTCGGTGCCGGGGCGGCAGAAGAACTCCAGCTCCATCTGCTCAAACTCCCGGGTGCGGAAGGTGAAGTTGCCGGGGGTAATCTCGTTGCGGAAGGACTTGCCCACCTGACACACGCCGAAGGGCAGCTTGCGCCGGGTGGTGCGCTGGACGTTCTGGAAGTTGACAAAGATGCCCTGGGCGGTCTCCGGGCGCAGGTAGACGGTGTTTTTTGCGTCCTCCGTCACCCCCTGGAAGGTTTTGAACATCAGGTTGAACTGCCGGATGTCCGTCCAGTCCCGCCCGCCGCAGGAGGGGCAGGGGATCTGATGTTCTTCTATAAAGTCCTTCATCTCATTCTGGCTCAGCGCGTCCACGCTCCGGCCCAAATCAAAGCCGCTGCTCTGGCACCAGTCCTCAATGACCTTGTCCGCCCGGAAGCGCTCCTTGCACTGCTTGCAGTCCATCAGCGGGTCGGAAAAGCCCCCCACATGGCCGGAGGCCACCCAGGTCTGGGGGTTCATCAGAATGGCGGCGTCCAGCCCCACGTTGTAGGGGTTCTCCTGGACGAATTTTTTCCACCAGGCTTTTTTCACGTTGTTTTTCAGCTCCACGCCCAACGGCCCGTAATCCCAGGTGTTGGCCAGGCCGCCGTAGATTTCGCTGCCCGCGAAAATAAATCCCCGCCCCTTGCACAGGGCGACGATTTTCTCCATTGTTTTCTCCTGATTTGTCATATATAAATCCTCCCGCTTGCGTTATCCTCCCTATTATAATACCCGGCGGTCAAATGCGCAAGCCCCGATTTGCGCCGGCCGTTTGCAAATCGGTTTTACGCTTACGTCCAGGTGACGGTTTCAGCATTGTTTTTGTGCAAAATCATTGCAAAGCGCCGCTCGGGAAACCCGCCGTTGAAACAGGGGCGCTTTTGTGCTATACCCCGAGTTTGCCACTTGGAGAGGCAGAAAAAGGAGCCTGAAAAGACTCCTTTTTCCTATAAACACGCAGTTTTCCTTGTATCTACGGCATTTGAAATTTTTGAGATTATGTACCTACCATCATGTACCTATTTGAAAATCTCTATTCCTGTTTTGAGGGATTTTAAGGAAGGACTGATTAAATCGACAAGAGCGGATGGCGAGAAATTTTGCGAC
>JAJPXI010000096.1 GCA_021205585.1 Oscillospiraceae bacterium | reverse complement strand
TGATGAGCCTCTTTAACGCAGGAGGATGTATGAATTACTTTGAAATATTGGGAGGGAGTTTGAAAGGCACGCTCCCCTATTGACATCCACCTGTCTCTTTGCTAAAATACCTATAAACATACGGGAAAGGTATGTTTAATACAAGGAGGATCGTACAATGAAGCCAAGCTACCACATCATGGTGCGAATGTGCTGCCGCCGATGTTGCTGACAGAAGAACCTCTCCAGCGACGAAATTCTGATTGATTACATAATAATGAAGGAGCGCCTGCGGTATCTCCCGCAGAAACCAAAGCGCCCCTCAACAGAAAGGCAGACATACCATGAAATTCAAAAAATTAATCGCGTTGCTTTTGTCCCTATCCCTGACCGCATCCCTGCTGGCGGCCTGCTCGTCCGGCTCCGATGATGACAGCGGAAGCGCTTCCTCAAGCTCCAGCGGGAGCGAAACAACTGACACCTCAGATTCCTCGTCCGGGAGCCTGGATCCTGTGGAGATCACCAATGTCTCCTATGACCCCACCCGGGAGCTTTATGCGGCCTATAATGAGCTGTTCTCCGCCTACTGGCTGGAGGAGACCGGGCAAGAAGTCACCATCGTCCAGTCTCACGGCGGCTCCGGCAGCCAGGCGCTCCAGGTAGCCAACGGCCTGGAGGCCGACGTGGTGACCCTGGCCCTGGAGGGCGACGTGCAGTCGGTAGCCGACGCAGGGCTGATTGAGGACGGCTTTGTGGACGAGTTCCCTCTGGACAGCTCCCCCTACACCTCCACCATCGTCTTCCTGGTGCGCAGCGGCAACCCCAAGGACATTCAGGACTGGGACAACCTGTTGGATGAGGATGTGGGTATCATCACCCCCAATCCCAAGACCTCCGGCGGCGCCCGTTGGAACTACCTGGCCGCGTGGTATTACTTTGAGCAGCAGGGATTGGATGAGGACGAAATTCTGGAGAACATGGCCACAATTTACTCCAACGTAGTGGTGCTGGATTCCGGCGCTCGAGGAGCTACTACATCCTTTACGGAAAACGGTCAGGGTGACGTGTTGATTGCCTGGGAGAACGAGGCTTTCCTTGCTCTGGAGGAGTACCCGGGAGAGTATGAGATTGTGGTCCCCTCTGTGTCCATCCTTTGCCAGCCCACCGTGGCCATTGTGGACGAAGTGGTGGACAGCCGCGGCACCCGCGACGTGGCTGAGGCCTATCTGAACTACCTGTACTCTGACGAGGCCCAGGAACTGGAGGCTCAAAACTACTACCGGCCCAGCACCGAGTCGGTCTACAACGAGTATGTCCTGGACACCGACAGCACCACCATCACCGAAATTCCGGAGGATGGCAAGTGGATTATCGATACGGTAGAGCTGACCGATATTGACCACTTTGGCGGATGGGCGGAAGCTCTGGCGACCCACTTTACAGACGGGGGTCTGTTCGACCAGATCTATGAAGAGTAAAAGTCCGACCATCGAGAGCAAAGTTTAGAAGCCTGAACTTGGGGCAGGAACCTTTCTTGCCCCAAGTTCGGCGTGTATTCCAATGCTCCATCTGAAAGGAGTCCTGAGGCATGGGCCTTACCAGACGAAAAAGCATCATTCCGGGCTTTGGCCTGTCCTTTGGAATCATGATTACGATTTTGAGCATAATCGTCCTGATTCCCCTGGCCAGCCTGGTCATCTACACGGCTCAGATTTCCTGGGCGGACTTTGTCGCCACCGTGACCCGCCGCAGGGTATTGGCGAGCTACTATGTCAGCTTCCTCACGGCTTTGATCGCCGCGCTGATCAACGCAGTCATGGGGCTGGCCCTGGCCTGGGTGCTGGTGCGCTATGAATTTCCGGGCAAGCGGATCTTGGACGGCATTATCGAACTGCCCTTCGCCCTGCCCACCGCCGTGGCGGGCATCGCCCTGACCCACCTGACCGTGTCCACCGGTTGGGTGGGCAGCCTGTTCGCCCGCTTCGGCATTGACATCGCTTACACCCGAACGGGCATCACTGTAGCACTGGTGTTCATCGGCATTCCTTTTGTGGTGCGCAGCGTCCAGCCGGTGCTGGAGAAGATCGATGTGCAGTATGAGGAGGCCGCCGCGATTCTGGGAGCGGGACGTGTGCGCACCTTTTGGAGGGTCATCTTTCCGGAGTTGTTCCCGGCCCTGCTCTCAGGCTTTACCCTGGCCTTTGCCCGCGGCATTGGAGAGTATGGCAGCGTGGTATTCATCGCGGGCAATACCCCTTATGAAACGGAGATCGCGCCGCTGATGATTATGTCTGAGCTGCAGGAGTACGACTATGTCAGTGCCACCTCCATCGCTCTGGTCATGCTGGCCATCGCCTTTTTGATTTTGCTGGTCAACGCCATTTTACAGGGCGTTGTGTCCAGACGGACAAAAGGCCGGGATTGATTTTTGTGAGGTGAAACGACAATGAAAGCATCGCAAGCCCGGCAAAAGAAGGGGCCTTTTGCGTGGTTTTTGATTATCCTGTGCGCAGTGTTCCTGTGCGTCATGCTCCTGCTTCCGCTGATTTACATTCTGATCACCGCCTTCCGGGATGGCCTGGAGGCCTATCTGGAGGCCGTGACCGATGAGTACGCCCTGAAGGCCGTTTCGCTGACCCTGAGGGTAACGGTCATCAGCGTGGTGGTCAACACATTGTTCGGCCTGGCGGCAGCTTGGTGCATCACGTTTTTCCGCTTTCACGGCAAAAAGGTGATCTCCACCTTTATCGACCTGCCCGTGACCATCTCCCCCGTCATCGCCGGTCTGATTTATGTGCTGCTGTTTGGTCGGCAGAGCGTCCTTTATCCATTTCTCCAGAACCATGGCATTAAAATTGTCTACGCAGTGCCGGGGATTGTGCTGGCAACGATTTTTGTCACCTTTCCTTTCATCTCCAGGGAACTGATCCCCGTGCTGACCGCCAAGGGCACCGACGAGGAAGAGGCCGCCGCCCTGTTTGGGGCCGGGACATGGACTATTTTCCGCCGGGTCACCTTCCCCCACATCAAGTGGGCGCTGCTCTACGGCGTGGTGCTGTGCACAGCCAGGGCCATGGGAGAATTTGGCGCAGTGTCCGTTCTGTCCGGACACCTGCGGGGGAAGACCAATACCGTGCCTTTGTATGTGGAGCTGCTCTACCAGGGCTATGACTTTACCGGCGCCTTCGCCATTGCCTCTTTGCTGGTGGTGATGGCTCTGATTGTGCTGGTGCTGCGCAGTGTGGTCGAATATAAGGGCAACAAGTCCGACGACAGCTTGAAGTGAGGTGCGCAATGAACGAGACAACAGAAAATTATGTAGAGCTCCGGCACATTGAAAAGAGCTTTGGAAAATTTCATGCCTCCAAGGACATCAATTTTCAAATTCCCTCCGGTCATCTGGCGGCTCTGCTGGGTCCCAGCGGCAGCGGGAAAACCACCATTCTGCGGATGATCGCCGGACTGGAGCAGCCGGACAGCGGGGAAATTTTGCTCAACGGCAAGGTGGTCAACAAGGTGCCCGGCAGTCAGCGGGGGATCGGCTTTGTGTTCCAAAACTATGCCCTGTTCCGCTATATGACGGTTTACGATAACATTGCCTTCGGCCTTCGGGTGAAAAAAGCCGGACGGACGGAAATCGATGCGCGGGTGAAGGAGCTTTTGAAGCTGATCGACTGCGAAGGGCTGGAAAAGCGCTACCCCAGTCAGCTCTCCGGCGGCCAGCGCCAGCGGGTGGCCTTCGCACGGGCGCTGGCCCCCAGGCCCCAGCTGCTGCTGCTGGACGAACCTTTCGCCGCCATCGACGCCAAGGTCCGTCTGGAACTGCGCACCTGGCTGCGGGATATGATCAACCGGTTGGGCATCACCAGCATTTTTGTGACCCATGACCAGAGCGAGGCCATTGAGGTATCCGACCAGATCATCCTGACCAATCAGGGGCGCGTGGAGCAAATAGGAAGCCCACAGGAGTTATATGACAACCCGGCCACACCCTTTGTGGCCCAGTTTATCGGCCAGTCTATCCCGGTAGAGGAGTACACACAGTTCCGATTCTTCCGTGATGAGGGACCGGAGAGTGTGGCCATTCTTCGCCCGGAATTTATCCGTGTGTTCAAAAAAGGCGAACAACAGCAGTACAGCACCTCCGCTGAGGAGGGAACGGTAGAGGACATCATCTTCCGCGGCAGCAGCATTGAAGTGCGGGTCAGGATCCACGGCGTACTTCTCTCCGCTGTGCGCAGCGTCACCGATCAGCCGGTGGAGATTGGGGAGACAGTGAATGTGTTTATCCACCGTATGTACATCATCAATGGCGAGACCATCACCCTCCAGGAAAACCAGTCTCTACGCAGTGAGAGCATCGTCATTTGAGAAAGAAAAGAAGGACAGGAGAGGAAAATGCCCTTGAAACAGGCACATATTCATGCCGATGTGTTGATTATCGGCGGGGGGACAGCTGGGTGCTACGCCGCATTGACCGCCTCCCGTCTGAACCCGAAGCTGAAAATCCTCGTGGCGGAAAAGGCCAACATCCGGCGCAGCGGGTGCCTTGCAGCGGGGGTCAACGCCATCAACGCCTACATCACCCCCGGCCAGACTCCGGAGGACTATTTGGAGTTTGTCCGCTGGGACGCAGCGGGGCTGATCCGGGACGACCTGGTTTTGTCCATGGCCAGGGAATTTAATCAGGCTGTGGAGCATCTGGAGCGGCTGGGTCTGGTCATTTTGAAGGATGAGACCGGGGCGTATGTCAGCCGGGGCAGGCAGAACATTAAAATCAACGGCGAGAACATCAAGCCCATTCTGGCCCGTGCGGTGGCCGCCTGCCCCAATGTGCAGGTGCTCAACCATGTGAACCTGACGGATTACCTGACCCTGGACGGCCCCGGCAGCCGGGTAGTGGGAGCGGCTGGCTTTTCCGTCGGTGAGGCGCAGGCTTATTTTCTCCACGCCAGGGCCGTCCTGTGCGCCACAGGCGGGGCGGCGGGCCTTTACCGGCCCAACAACCCCGGATTTTCCCGGCATAAAATGTGGTACCCTCCCTTCAACGCCGGGGCGGGCTACGCCATGGGCCTGCGGGCCGGGGCGGAGATGACCAGCTTTGAAATGCGCTTTGTGGCCCAGCGGTGCAAGGATACCATCGCCCCTACCGGAACCCTCGCCCTGGGTGTGGAAGCCAAGGAGGTCAATGCCCTGGGTGAAAACTTTGAAAGCCGCTATGGCCTGTCCACCTCCGGCCGGGCCTACGGAGTAACGCAGGAGACCTTAGAGGGCCGCGGCCCCTGCTATCTGCAAACCCAGGGCATTGCCCCGGAGCAGGATCAACAGCTGCTCCGGGCCTATCTGAACATGGCCCCCAGCCAGGCCCTGAAGTGGATTGAAAGCGAGCAGCCCCCCTCCCAGCAGAATGTGGAGATCGAAGGGTCCGAACCCTATGTGGTAGGCGGGCACACGGGCAGTGGCTACTGGGTGGACACTGGCCGGCGCACCACCCTGCCCGGCCTTTATGCCGCTGGAGATGTGGCCGGCGGCGCGCCGAAGAAATTTGTATCCGGGGCGCTGGCGGAGGGCAAGCTGGCGGCCCAGGCCATCCTGGCGGATCTGGTGACCCTGCCTTCGGAGCCGGGGGATGCGGAACAGCAGGCGGCCATTTTCGCCGACTACCAGAACCGCCTGTCCGGCGGGAGCGGAGAGGGCCTGTACACTGCCGACCAGCTGGAGCAGGGAATGCAGAAGGCCATGGATGTTTACGCTGGGGGGATTTCCACCGCCTATCGCTACAGCGCCAGGCAACTTGACCAGGCCCGTGACGAGATCGAAGTTCTCTCAGGATTCGTCAAAGACTTGGGCGCGGCGGATACCAGAGCGCTTCTCCGGGTTTACGAGCTAAAGGACCGGCTGTTGGTCTGCCGGGGCCTGCTGGCCCATCTGCTGGCCCGAAAGGAAACCCGGTGGCCGGGCTTTGGAGTCAATCTGGACTACCCGGAGCCCGACCCGGCCTGGGAGCGGCAGTTCGTCAATTCCCGGCTTGAGGGCGGAGACATCCGCACATTCGTGCGCCGGGTAGAGGAAGGCGGTGAACGCTATGAGCATACGGATCCAGCGTGACGCCTGTCGGGGCTGCGGCGCCTGTGTGGAGGCCTGCCCGGGCAATCTGTTCCGGCTGGGCGGGCAGAACAAGGCCGTTCTGGACCGGCCGGAGGACTGCTGGGGCTGCACGGCCTGCCTGAAAGCCTGCCAATTCGGGGCCTTACGTTTTTACCTGGGCGCCGACATCGGCGGCCGGGGCGGCCAGATGTATGTCCGGCGGGAGGGCCGAATTTCCCACTGGGTGATCGAGCGCCCAGGCCGGGAGTCGGTGACCGTCAGCGTGGACAGCACCAGCGCCAATCAGTACTGACATACGCTATTACATATCAAAACAAAATTTCTATAAGCTGCGTTTCAGGCAGATGGTATCCGTTTACCATCTGCCATTGGCGCGGTTTTCGGAAATGATTACGAAAGGGAGATACCATGCGGCATCTATCTCATTTGGAAAAATTAGAGGCGGAGTCCATCTACATTATCCGGGAGGTGGCCGCCGAGTGCGAAAAGCCGGTAATGCTCTATTCCATCGGCAAGGACAGCTCGGTCATGCTCCACCTGGCTCTGAAAGCCTTTTACCCGGAAAAACCGCCCTTCCCGTTCTTGCATATCGACACTACCTGGAAGTTTCACGAGATGATTTCGTTCCGTGATAAAATCGCAAAAAAATACGGATTAGAGATGCTGGTTTACACCAATCAGGAGGGCGTCCAACAGGGGATCAACCCTTTTGACCACGGCTCGGCCTATACGGACATTATGAAAACCCAGGCTCTTCGGCAGGCGCTGAGCAAATACCAGTTCACCGCCGCCTTTGGCGGAGGCCGACGGGATGAGGAGAAAAGCCGGGCCAAGGAGCGGGTGTTCTCCTTCCGCAGCGCCGCCCAGGCCTGGGATCCTAAGAATCAACGCCCGGAGATGTGGAAGCTGTACAACACTCGCATCCATCCCGGAGAGAGCATCCGGGTGTTCCCCCTGTCCAATTGGACGGAGCGGGATATCTGGGAGTACATCCGCCAGGAGCAGATCGACATTGTCCCCCTCTATTTTGCCGCCGAGCGCCCGGTAGTCCAGCGGGACGGCGCCTGGATTCTGGTGGACGACGAGCGCATCCTTCCCCACCTGCGACCGGGGGAGAACATTCAGCGCCGGTGGGTGCGCTTTCGCACCCTGGGCTGCTACCCACTCACCGGCGGTGTGGAGTCTCACGCGGTCACGTTGGATGAAATCATACAGGAAACTCTCAGCGCGGTGGAGAGCGAACGCACCAGCCGGGTCATTGACCACGACGGCGGTGCGGCCAGCATGGAAAAGCGGAAACGGGAGGGATATTTTTAATGACCGGGCTTTTAAAATTCATCACCTGCGGCAGTGTGGATGACGGAAAATCCACCCTAATTGGACACATTCTCTACGACGCCAAGCTCCTCTTTGCCGACCAGGAGGCGGCCCTGAAGCTGGATAGCAAGGTGGGTTCCCGGGGCGGGGATATTGACTACTCTCTGCTGCTGGATGGCCTGATGGCCGAGCGGGAGCAGGGCATCACCATCGACGTGGCCTACCGTTATTTCACCACGCAGCGCCGCTCCTTCATCGTGGCCGACACCCCCGGCCATGAGGAGTACACCCGGAACATGGCGGTGGGAGCCTCCTTTGCCCAGCTGTCTGTGATTTTGGTGGATGCTGCCCAAGGTGTGCTGGTGCAGACCCGGCGGCACGGATATATCTGCAAGCTGATGGGGATTCGCCATTTTGTATTTGCCGTGAATAAAATGGATCTGGTGGGGTACAGCCAGGAGGAGTTCCGCTCCATAGAGGGACAGATCCGGCAGCTGTGCGGGGAGTTGGAAATCGAGCAGGCGCAAATCATCCCCCTGTCCGCCACTGAGGGGGACAATGTAACCACTCGCTCTGCGCACATGGACTGGTATTCCGGCCCCACGCTGTTGGAGTTTTTGGAGACGGTAGATGTGGACGACCAGCAGCAGGAGGAGGGGTTTTACCTCCCGATCCAGCGGGTCTCCCGGCCGGACGGCAGCTTCCGGGGCTTTCAGGGGGAGATCGAGGCCGGAGAAATCGCTGTAGGCGACGCACTGACGGCTCTTCCCAGTGGGGAGAGCGCCAGGGTGAAGGGAATCTACGCCGCCGGTGCACCGGTGCGCAGTGCCTGCGCCGGGCAGGCCGTCTCCCTGCAGTTGGACCGCGAGGTGGACCTGTCCCGGGGCTGTGTGCTGGTTCGGGATACCCGCCCCGCTTTAACCGACTCTCTCCAGGTCACTCTGCTGTGGATGGACGACAAGCCGCTGACCGGCGGAGGAGATTTCTTCATCAAGCTGGGCGGCGCGGGGCTGGTGCCCGGCGTGATCTCCCAGGTGGAGTACGTCCTGAATGTAAACAGCGGCGAGCGCCGGGAGGCCGACACGCTGGAGAAAAACGAGATCGCTCTATGCCGCCTGTCCCTGTCCCGGCCTGTAGTGGCCGATGTGTTCTCCCGGCACAGGGTTTTGGGAGAGCTGCTGCTGATCGATCGGCTGACCAACGCCACCAGCGCCTGCGGCGTGGTGGAGCAGACGCTGGCTCCGGGAGGACGGGAGCCGACGGAGGTGACGCCCCAGATCCGCGCCGCCCAAAAGGGCCAGAAGCCCTATGTGGTTTTGACCGGTTCGGCGGAGCAGGCCGTGCAGCTGGAGAAAAAGCTGCTGCTCTACGGCCGTCACACCATGACTCTGTCCGTGCCGGATCGCCCCGTGGAGTGCGCCGCACTGCTGTGTGACGCCGGGCTGATTACCCTGCTCCCCAAGCCGTCCTTGACCGACGTGGAGGGGGCAGCTCTGAGAGAGCGCATCGACCCGGCGCTGCTGCTGGACCTGACCGCCGCGCCGGAATTGGAGGATGCGCTGCTGCGATAACAGAAAATTTTTAATGAAATGGGAGGCTGTTTTATGGCGCTTCCAGCAGACAATTTTAATATTCTGGTTGCCATTGATGAGACCCCAGACCCGGAGTGGGAGCAGATCCGCCCCCTGGGTCAGCTCAGCTTTGTCCGGGAGGGGCGGGAGGCCTACCACGCCCTGACGGGGGAGCATTTCGACCTGGTTTTCATCGACCTGAGCCTGTCCGGCATGGACGGGCTGGAGCTGCTGCGGCGCAACAGGGGGGAAAAGCTGTGCGGATCGATCATTCTGACCAGCAGTTTTCAATCCTTTTCCTACGCGCAGCAGGGTATCCTCTACGGGGTGGACGCCTACCTTCTGCGCCCGCTGGATATGGGCGAGGTAGCGGCCGCCATACGGCGTATCCAGTCCACCGTCCACACGCCGGACGCGCGGCTGAGCCGGGCTGTGCGCCAGACATGGGAGCAACTGCAAACTCCGCAGGCCTCCCAGGCCTTCCTCAGCGCAGGACAGGCTCTGTGCGCCGAATGCGGCGACGCCCTGAAGCAGAGCTTTCGCTGGCGGGAATTTTACACCGCTCTGGTTGACCGAACCTACACCCACTTTCCATGGCTGAAGCTGTATTTGCACCCGGAGGAGTTTTCCACCCTGGACTTTGTCCACGAGTCGGACAGCAGAATGGTGGTCAACTTCTGCCAGCGCAAGCTGACCTATCTCAGCCAGGTCCTCCAGGAATTATTCCCCGCTACGAGCAACCCGGGGATGCAGGACATTATGACCTTTCTGCTTCAGGCTGTGGATCAAAACATCCCCCAAAAAGAAGTGGCCGGGCGGTATTTTATCACCGGATCCACCCTGAGCACCTGTTTTCAGCGGGGGCTGGGTATCACCTACCGGGAATATATGACCCGGCTGAAGATGCGCCGGGGACTGTATCTGCTCCGCCACACAGACACGCCGCCGGAGACCTTGGCCGCCCTGCTGGGCTACCGGGACAGCGAGTATTTTGCCCGGCTCTTCCACCAACGCACCGGTCTGCTTCTCCAGGAGCAGAGCCGACGGAACAGGGCGGATTATGTCATTTGAGAAACGGAGAGAACGTATGGTTGATTTGGCTATTGTAGGCGCAGGCCCGGCGGGGCTTTCCGCCGCCATTTACGCCCTCCGGGCGGGCCTGGACTTTGTCCTGCTGGAGCAGGACGGCTACGGCGGCGGACAAATTGCCACCGCCCACCAGGTAGAAAACTATCCGGGGTTAGGCCGGATTAGCGGCGAGGAGCTGGCAGAAGCCCTATGCGCCCACGTTCGGGCCCTTGGCGTGGAGCCGCGCTTTGCCCCGGTGACCGCCCTGCGGCAGACCGACGGCTCCTGGATCCTGGAGGTGGAGGACGGCGCTCCCATTCAGGCCAGGGCGGTCATCGCCGCCACCGGTGCCGCACCCAAAACTTTGGGTGTTCCCGGTGAAGCCGCGCTGCTCGGTGCAGGAGTTTCCTACTGCGCCCACTGCGACGGAGCGTTTCACCGGGGGGAGAATGTACTGGTGGTCGGCGGAGGAAATACCGCCGTGGGGGACGCGCTCTACCTCTCTGCCCTGTGCGCCAGCGTTACCCTGATCCTGCGGCGGGACGTGTTCCGGGCCGCCAAAAGGCAGGTGGAGATGCTGAAAGCAAAGGAAAATATCGTTGTTCGGCCCAATACCCGCCTGGTGGAGCTGTTGGGACAGGAACGGCTGGAGGCCGCCGTTCTGGACGGGCCGGACGGACGGGAAACACTCCCCGTGGGCGGGGCGTTTTTAGCGGTTGGAACCGTCCCCCTCTCCGGTTGGCTTCAGGGACTGCCAATGGAGATGCCAGACGGCTATCTCCCGGCGGACGAGGGCGGCTGCACCGTCCTGCCCGGCCTTTTTGTGGCCGGAGATTTGCGGCAAAAGCCTCTGCGCCAGGCCATCACCGCCGCAGCCGACGGCGCTAATGCCGCCGTCAGCGCCGCCCAGTGGCTTTCTCAAATGCCGTAGAGTATTTCTGAACCATAGAAATTTATAAAAAATCCATTGACGGAACGGCGGAATCGTGCTACCATAAACATATTAACAAAGTAGATTGATGGGTTGTAATTTCGTTTTCCGTCTATAAGGCCGCCAACCCGTGCTGACTGGCGGCCTTTGCCTTGGAAAGCGGCAGGATTGGGGGGATGTCTCGTGCGTTTGGCCATGGCGCAAATGAGCATGAGTGAGTCCATAGAGAGCAATTTGAATCGATCGCTATCCATGATGGAGCAGGCCGGTTCTGCCGGGGCAGATCTGATTTTCTTTCCTGAACTTTAGCTGACCCCCTTCTTCCCCCAGTATAGCGGACAGGACGCTCAACGATGGCTGCTCTGTCCGGACAGCCCGCCGGTGCGCGCCCTAAGCGAGCAATGCCGCAGAATGGGGCTGTGGGCCTGTCCCAACCTGTATCTCTGCCTGGATGGGAAAAGGTACGACGCCTCCATCTTCTTCGACAGCAAGGGAGAACTGCGTGGGATCTCCAAAATGGTACATATCTGCCAAGCGCCTGGTTTTTTTGAGCAGGATTATTATGCCCCTTCGGAGGACGGTTTCCCTGTTTACGACACACCCTTTGGTAAAATCGGGGTGGTCATCTGCTTCGATCGGCACATTCCCACAAGTCTGCACTCCTGCGCACTCCAGGGCGCGGAGTTGGCCCTGATTCCCACAGCTAACCGAACGGACGAGCCGCTGGATCTGTACGAGTGGGAGGTAAGGGTGCAGGCGTTTCAGAACACCATGTTTCTCGCCATGTGCAATCGGGTCGGCTCTGAGGGGAAAGCGGTGTTTGCCGGAAATTCTTTGGTAGCCAGCCCGGAGGGAAACTTGCACTGGCAGGCCGACGGAACGGAGCAGCTGTGCCTGGTGGAGATCCCCCTGGAACAGGTTCGGCAGACCAGACTCAGGCGGCCCTGGCTGTCCCTCTCAGGCGAGGAGCCGGGGCCGGACAACGGGGGGAGATAAATCATGCTCAATCAATTTTCAAGAACACAGCTGCTTGTAGGGCAAGAAGGCATGGAGCGGCTGGCCCGGGCCAGAGTGGCTGTGTTTGGAATCGGAGGTGTGGGCGGATACACGGCGGAGGCCCTGGCCCGCAGCGGCGTGGGCGCTTTGGACCTGGTGGACGACGACCGGGTCTGCCTGACTAATCTGAACCGCCAAATCTTCGCCACCCGGAAAACCGTCGGCCGCTATAAGGTGGAGGCCGCCATGGAGCGAATTTTGGAAATCGCGCCGGACATTCGGTTGACGCCTCACCGCTGCTTTTACACGCCGGATACTGCGGAGCGGTTTGATTTTTCCCAATACGACTATGTGGTGGATGCCATCGACACAGTAACGGGCAAGCTGGAGCTGGTTTGCCAGGTTCAGAGGACGGGGACTCCCATCATCAGCTCCATGGGGGCTGGAAATAAGCTGGATCCCACTGCTTTCCAGGTGGCCGACATTTATGAGACCAGCGTTTGCCCCCTGGCCCGTATTATGCGCCGGGAGTTGAGAAAGCGGGGCGTCCCCAGCCTGAAGGTCGTCTACTCTCAGGAACCGCCCATAACCCCCGTGGAGGATCTGTCCATCAGCTGCCGTACTCATTGCATCTGTCCCCCCGGAACTGCGCGCAAATGCACCCAGCGCCGCCAAATTCCGGGCAGTACCGCCTTTGTCCCCTCTGTTGTTGGCCTGATTTTGGCCGGAGAAGTGGTCAAGGACTTGATTCAAAATGAGTTCAATTGAAAGTTGAGATGTCAACCATGTGCAAAAAAAGATTATGGCTCTTCGTGGGAGCTGTTGCGGCAGCTGTGGCGGTTTTGATGGCCGGCTGTTCTTCCGGCACAACATTGGGAGAAGATCAAGGAAATACATCCAGCACAGCAGGCGATGAAATTGAGATTATTGCAGAGAATGTCAGCACACAGGCCAGCTATTATGACATTGAAATAGACGGAACAACTGTCGAAATCTTTGCGGTTCTTGCCTCTGACGGCTCGGTTCGCCTTGCGATGAATACCTGCCAGGTTTGCAACGGGTCCCCCTACGCTTATTTTGAACAGGAGGGCGATGACTTTGTCTGCCAAAACTGCGGGAATCACTTCTCCTCCGATGAGATCGGACTGACAAGCGGCGGCTGTAACCCTGTCCCGATTACGGAGGATGACTATTCAGAAGAAAACGGAATCATTACGGTTTCCAGCTCCTTTTTAGAAAAAAACGCATATCGGTTTTCCTCCTGGAAACAGTTTTAAAGGAGACATTCTGTGAGCAAGGTTGTTTTTCATGTCACAGGCATGACCTGCTCCGGCTGTGAGCATCGGCTGGAAGGGGCTGTATCAGCCCTTCCAGGCGTTCAGTCCGTCACCGCGGATCACAGCAAAGGGGAATTGACGGCCGAATTCAGCCCTCCCTGTACAGAAAGCATAGTCGTTGAAACAATCGAAAAAACCGGTTACGCAGTGGCCAAAAAAGCAAAGAGGGCCCGGGATACCGTGGCCATTCTGATTATCATTCTGGGTGTGTATGTGATCGCCCGGCACATGGGATGGCTGGAGATATTTCAGAATATCCCGACCATCAGCGAAGAGCGGATGGGCTATTTTGCCCTGTTTGTGATCGGCCTGTTGACCAGCGTCCATTGCATCGCTATGTGCGGCGGATTAAATCTGGCTCAGAGTATTTCCTCCGGAGGTGTAAAACCTCTGCGCCGCAGTGTTTTATACAATCTTGGGCGGCTGTGCAGCTACACTCTGATCGGCGGTATCCTGGGCTTTATCGGCGAAAAAGCTGCCATTACCTTGCAGGTGAGGGGTGTGATCGGCCTGATTGCCGGTGGGTTTATGCTGCTCATGGGCATCAATATGCTGGGAGGACTTTCTCTGTCCGTCCGCCTGTTTCCGAAGTTGTCCGGGAAGCTATCTGCAAAAATACAGAGTGTGGGGAAGCACAGTTCCTTTGCGGTAGGGCTGGCAAATGGGCTGATGCCCTGTGGCCCATTGCAATCCATGCAGGTTTACGCAATCGCCAGCGGCAGTATGCTGACCGGAGCGCTGTCCATGTTTTCCTTCTGCTTCGGCACGATCCCCCTTATCTTTGTGTTTGGCCTTGCGGCAGGGGTGCTGAAAATGCACTGGCGGCAGCGTATGCTCCAGGTCGGTTCCGTCCTGTTGGTTATTATGGGACTCTTTATGATACAGAATAATCTTGTCCTGACCGGTTTGACGTTCCCATCCTCAAATACGAGCACAGATGAGATTGTCGTTTCCACCATTGATGGAGATGTTCAGTATATAACAACAGAACTCCATGCCAACGGTTACGATGATATTCAGGTCACTGCGGGGATCCCTGTTGTGTGGACAATCAAGGTGGATGAGAGCAATCTGAACGGCTATAATAACGAGATAGTGCTGTCAACATTCAATCAACAGGTGAAGCTGACCGCCGGACAAGTTGTCATAGAGTTTACGCCTGAAGAAGCGGGAACATATACATATTCCTGCTGGATGGGAATGTTGAAAAATACGATTACAGTCGTTGAAGAATCATGAACCTGTTTCCCATTCTACACAAGCTCTGGGCTGTAGTCGCAGCGTTAAACAAATGTGCCTGTGCAGTGAAGAACGAAAGCTGGCCTACAATGCTGGCCAGGTATCTGCCGGGTAGGACTATATCGCTGCTGATAGCGTAGGAGGGGAGATGGCTGGGCGGATCAAATTTACCAACGCATCCGGCGGGGAGGAATCTTTTCTTATGCCAAAAGCGATTTTGAGGTATCGATGGACACTTTTGAATAGGAGTGGCGTAGCGATCGCGCAGCGGCAACAGATATAAAAATTGGCAATCCGTGTCACAAGGAACGGTGAAAAAACGCTCTGACTGAAGTGCTATAATAAGGTTGTAACAGGAGTGGCTAAATAAGATATAATCAATATCTGTGGGATACTTGATGTCAGCCGGGGCCACTGTCGCATCCATGAGCAGGGTGCCGTTATTCTCTG
>JAJPXI010000050.1 GCA_021205585.1 Oscillospiraceae bacterium | reverse complement strand
AGTAAACGCAACATATCAAATGCCGGGTGTTGCGTTTACTTTGGAAATTGAGGGCCAGACACCGCATTTCCGTACGGAAACTGATTATCCTTGACATCTATGAAAACACGACTTATAATGTAAAATCGAAATTGCGGGGAAAGCGGGAAGGCGTGGTGAGATGGATGGACAATGTTGAGCAAAATTGTGAGAGCCTTATCGACGAGTCAAATATTGAAAAACTGGTCGAACAAGCGGTGTCTGTTTTGCGCAATGGTGGAGTGGTTTTGTCGCCGACAGATACGGTTTATGGTTTGATTTGTATGCCAATGTTTCCGCAGGCCATTCAGAAAATATTTAAGATGAAGCAGCGGCCGTTCAACCAAAATCTTCCGATTGTTGTTGCGGATTGGAGGCAGGCGGAAAATGAGCTGCCACTTGTTTGGAATGATAAAGCGCGCATTTTAGCACAAACATTTTGGCCGGGAGCACTGACGTTGGCTTGCGGCGTTTTTCAGAACAATGTTGATTGGCTGAAAGGCCGGGTCGAGGTGGCCGTGCGTGTGCCGGATTACTTATTTATTCAGGAGATAGCAAGAAAACTTGGCCCTTTGCTTATGACGAGCGCTAATCGGCACGGGGAAAAGACGCCCCATACTCTAAAAGCGGCGATGGATAGCTTGGCGATTATGCCGGATCTTTCAATTGATGGGGGAATATTAAGCGGTGCGCCATCTACGCTTGTAAACGTTAATCTCTCAAAGCCAATGATAGAGAGAGAAGGGATCATATCAAAAACAGAGATTGAGAGGTTCTTGCGTAATGATAAATGAAAAGATATTGTTGTCGATAGAGACGTCTTGTGATGAAACAGCGGCTGCGGTAGTGGGTGAAAGTTATAAAGTATATTCATCAGTAGTGGCCAGTCAGATTGCGATACATGCCAAATGGGGAGGAGTGGTTCCGGGGATTGCGTGTAAACAGCATGTGACAGCTATAAACGGCGTGGTAAGTGAAGCATTGAATACAGCGGGGATAAGCCAGAAGGAGATTGAAGCTGTAGCGGTTACGGCAGGCCCGGGGTTGCCGGGGTGTCTGGCCGTAGGGATTTCTGCTGCTAAAGCGTTTGCATTGGGATGGGAGAAGCCGCTTGTCGCAGTGAACCATCTGGAAGGGCATATATTTTCGGCAGAATTGGATGGCGCGAAGATAGAGTTTCCGGCTGTATATCTCCTTGTATCAGGTGGACATTGTATGCTTATATATGCTGCGGAACGAGGCAAGTATAAATTGCTGGGAACGACGCGGGATGATTCTGTGGGAGAAGCGTATGATAAGGTCGCCCGAGAGCTGGGCTTTCAATATCCTGGAGGGCCGGTGATAGACCGTTTGGCCGCAGTTGGGAAGGAGACATATTCCTTTCCCCGGCCAATTATAAAAGACGGTTATGACTTTTCTTTTTCCGGCCTGAAGTCTGCTGTGCGGAGGCAAATTGAAAAAGGCGATATTGTAAAGGAAGATATTGCGGCATCATTTGTGGCTGCCTGTATGGAAGTGTTGACGGTAAAACTTAAGAAAGCGGTAAAAGAGTATGGGCCTAAGAGTGCAATCATAGTCGGAGGTGTTTCTAAAAGTCCAGTTCTGAGAGCTTTGCTAAGTGACGGTTCTTTAGGAAAAACCGAAGTGGTATTTCCAAGCTTGAAATATTCTACGGATAATGCTGCGATGATTGGCGCGGCAGGATGGTGGCGGTTTACTAATAATGGAGCATCTTCTGAAACGGTTGGGATAATGCCGAGATTGTCATTATCTCGGAGTTAGGGGAGTAGATCAATGAAAGAAAAGAGAGAATTTCCTATCATAAAACATCTAAATTCGGTGTCAGAGACCAGAGAGTTTGCAGCTGATTTTGCCCGCTTACTGAAAAAGGGGGATTTGATTCTGTTTACAGGCGAGATCGGTACAGGGAAAACAACATTTATACAAGCGCTGGCAAAAGAAATTGGAATATCAGAAACTGTAACAAGCCCGACCTTTGTCCTTCACACGCTCTACGAGACAAAAAAACTGACTTTAAGTCATGTTGACATCTATCGGCTCAATACGGATGAGGAGATTGAAAGCATTGGATTTGAAGATTATTACGATGACGCAGTTACGGTCGTGGAGTGGGCAGACCGATATTCAGGCTTTACGCCACCGTATATAATTCTTCATTTTGAATATGGGATCAAGGATGAGGAAAGACTGTTGTCTATATTGCCAAACGGCGGGGATTGGGCAAAAAGATTGGAACCTATTGCACGAAATTAACGGAGGTGAAGGGGAAATGGCAGTCAGACTGGGACTGGATGCATCACAGATGGTGGCAAGCTGCGCTTTATCGACGGAAGCTGGGGTCATTGCTGCGTATGCGATGGACAAGCCGATAGAAAATTTCACAGTTTTAATTCAAAAAATCCTTGCAGATGCTGGAAAGACCTTGGATGATCTTGACGAGATTGTGGTTTGCATAGGACCGGGGTCACAGACTGGAATCCGTGCTGCGGTTGTAACTGCAAATGCGCTTGCTATGGCGTTAAATATTCCCGTCAGTGCCATTTTAAGCATAGATGCTGCGGCAATAGCTCCATCAGATCAGGAAATATTTGATGTGGGTGTTTCCGCCGGAAGGAGCAGGTGGTATACGGCAAGATATCGTTGGACAGATGGAAAGCTTGAAAGAGTTACGGAACCTGTGGTAGCCGATGAACTCCCTGACGGTGTTTATCCTGCGTTCCCAACGGACATTGCTGAAGCGGACGGCGGAAAATCCTGTGCCTGCGCAATTTTGAAAGTCATAGAATCGCAGCCGCATTTGGCGGAACAGTATATGTCTGATGAAATAGCGCTGTATAGAGAAGAAGAGGTCAGGCCGCCGGACGGAGAAATTCGGATTTCATACTGATTCTTCACAAAAAGATTCCTCTTTTATGAAAAAATATGGCTGTTTTCCAGCCTGATTTTGAAGGCAGGGCCTTCAAAATCCTGTCTCATACGATTCTAAATGCGCTGCACGCTGTAAAAAGCGCATTTGCGCTTTTTCATGAAAATCCGTATAAGGGCAACACCGCACAGGGCGAAAAATTTTCTGATTCAAAATATGGCGGGGGCGCAAGGCCCCCGCCATATTTTGAAGAATCAATCAGGTCGGATTTTTACCCCTTGGCCGCAGCCTTCTGGCGCAGGCGCTCGTCCCAAAGCTGTTGGGCCGTGTCCGTCCAGTTTTCGGCGTAGGGGACGGTTTTGTCGTACAACGCCCCGGCGCTCTCCGGGCTTTCGTAGTCGGTGCTGACCGCGCCGGTCTGCGCCACCATGTCCCGAAGCTTTTCCGGGTTTTCCAGCATGGGGCAGGGCTGGAACATATTCTCGTTGAAGGGCTGGCCGTCGTGGTAGGCCATGAACAGGGGGCTTTTCAGGGCGTCCAGCAGGGAGGTGTCGTGGATGTTGCAGTTGGAGTAGTGGATAAACACGCAGGGCTCCACGTCCCCCTTGGCGTTGATGTGCAGATACCGCCGGCCCCCGGCGATGCAGCCGCCCACAAATTCTCCGTCGTTCTGGAAGTCCAGGGTAAAGATGGCCTTGGTCTGCCGGTAGGCCCGGATGCGCCGGTAGACGGTTTCCCGCTGCTCCGGGGTGGGCAGCAGCTCCTTGACCGCCCCGCAGCCCACGGGCATATAGTGGAACAGCCAGATGAACTTGGCCCCGGCATCGATAATCTGATCAAAGAAAGCCTCGCTGGTGATGTCATCATAGTTGGCGCTGGTATAGCAGGCGGAGATGCCGAAGAGCAGCTTGTTGGCCTTCAGCAGCTCCATGGCGTGGCAGACCTTTTGATAGCAGCCCTGGCCCCGGCGGGAGTCGTTGCTTTCCTCGAAGCCCTCCAGGGAGATGGCGGGGACGAAGTTCTTGACCTCCAGCATCTCCCGGCAGAAAGCCTCGTCGATCAGCGTGCCGTTGGTGAAAGACAGAAACTCGCAGTCCGGGTGCATCCGGCACAGCTGCATCAAATCCGCCTTGCGCACCAGGGGCTCACCCCCGGTGTAGATGTAAATATAAGTGCCCAGCTGCTTGCCCTGGCGGACGATGGAGTCCATAGTCTCCAGGGACAGGTTCAGCTGGTGGCCGTACTCCGCCGCCCAGCAGCCGGTGCAGTGGAGGTTGCAGGCGGAGGTGGGGTCGAGCAGGATGGCCCAGGGGATATTGCAGCCCTCCCGCTCCGCTGTGTTGTCCTGGGTGGCGCTGCCCTTCAGGCTGCCGTTTATCAGCGCGTTTTGGAACAGGGCCTTGCGCACGCCGGGATCCAGCTGATAGAGCTGGAGGATCAGCTGATACCAGTTGCCCTTTTCGTCGATGGCTTTTTGGGCCGCAGCCCGCTGGCGCCGGTACCAGTTGTCGGGGCTGAACCGATTCAACAGGGCCATCAGCTTTGGGATGTTCTCCTCCGGGTTGCCCTCCAGATAGTCCAGCGCCCGATTGATGGCAAAATTTTGAAGTCCGGTTTTAATCGCCATTTTTTATTTCTCCTTTCCGCATCCTGCATTACGCTGCCAAATGGCTGGCTTTGAAAGCTATTATACCGATGAGGCCGGGGAAAAGTCACGGGACAGGATTTCGATTCTGTCCTATTTTGCGACCAAATCCCCGATTGTGTTACAGTTTCGGACACATTCGGCCAAGTGTCCCTTTCTTTTTTTCTCTGTGGATAAATATAATACATACATCATTTATTCATTCCCGGAGGGAGCAGTCAGGATGGAAATGAGTATGTCCCGTATTTTGGTGGAGACGGTGGTGCGCAGGACATTGAAGGAGCTGAAGGAGGACCCGGAACGCAGCATCCGCAAGCTGATTGACCTGGCCCTGGAGGTTGCCGAGGGCCGCTTTCAGCAGGAGTTCCTCCAGGCGGCCCGGATTATGCTTGAAAATGAGGACAGCCCCTATTACGGGCTGGTACGGGACGTGGTCTCCTATGCGGGGCAGGACAAACTGTTCCGCCTGGGGATGAACCTGGGCTACAACAGCTGCACCGAGGGCGCCCGGCGCATCCGGGACAACCAGAACCGGTTGGGGATACAGATCCCCTGGTGTGTGCGCTTTCAGCTGGACGGCTCCTCCGGGGAGCGCCTGCCTCAGTATCAGTCTGCCGTGAAAGAGGGGGAGAAGCTGGGCATTTACGCCTGGCTGCTGGAGGCCCCCGACGAGCCGGCCCAGGTCTTCCCACTGATTCAGGCCCACCCGGACAGCGCCTTTTTCCTGTTCTGCCGCCCCGGGGCCGTCACGGCCCGGCTGGCCGACGGCATAGGAGAGCTGGACAACCTCCTGCCGGTCATTCAAGCGGGGGAGGGGGACGAGCCGGCCTGCGTCCTGCTGCGGGACAGGGGGATTCCCTATAATGTCTATAGCTTTTATGGCCCGGAGGATCTGCCCCGGATTTTGGACGGCCGGCTGCTTTCCGACTGCGCCAACCGGCTGCGCCCGCTGCTGACGGCGCTGGTGCCCCGGCGGGACTGTACCCCGCAGGCCCGCGTCCAGGCGTGGGAAGCGGCCCGCCAGGCCCGCAACGGCCAGTTGTACCAGACCCTCCCCTGGGAGATGGAGGGAGACACCGGGGACGTGGCCCAGCGGATTTCCGGCCGGAACTGCCCGGTCTGCTTTGACAGCCGGGGGAAGGCCCTTTTCTCTCCCGGCGATGGGCCGAACCTGTTCCAAAGCGGCCTGCTGCCCGTTTTGAAAGACCGGTCGGGGAAAAAGGAACCGGCGGAAAAGGCGTAGGGCAGCACCGAAGGGAAAATTTGATACTGAAATCTGATTCAAACAAGACATTAAAAATGGCTTGTTTGAATAGCCGTCGCAACGGCGTAGATTTCGTATGAGACGCCTTTTGAAGCGTCAACCGCGCTTCTTATACGAATTCTCATGAAAAAGCGCAAATGCGCTTTTTATAGCGCGAAGCGCGCTGAGAATTGTATGAGACGGGATTTTGAAAGCGCAGCTTTCAAGATCAGGCTGGACGCCAGCCATATTCTTCATAAAAAGATGAAATTTTTTTATGAAGAATCAGTATTAGACGCTTCAAAAGTTCAGATTAAAATGTCTCATTTTAATCTGAAGAGAGTATGAAAAAGAACCCCGCAAAATTTGCGCCGTGCAGACGCGAATTTTGCGGGGTTCTTCAGCAGTTAATTGCCATCTTTTTCCGAAAACACGGGATTCTGAGCGGCCTCCTCGCTCAGGGCGGCGGTGGACTTCTGCACCAGGAAACGCAGCCGCTCAATGAGCTGCCCCGGCGGGACGCACTCTTTTGCGGTCAGCCAGCGCTCCACGGCGGACAGGGTGGCGTCGGAAAAAAAGTCCAGGATAAACTCATCGACGTTTTCCTCGCCCACCAGGGCGGCCAGACGGTTTTTGAACAGGGGGTGGGTGAATTCCCGGAAATGGTCGGAAAAGGAGTTCTGGCCCTTGATTTGAAAGGCGCTGCGGTAAAAGGCCCGGTTTTCGTAAAAGTAATTTCCCAGCCGCTCTAAGAACTGCCACAGGCTGTTGTTATCGTTCAAGTCCACCTCAGACACCGCCAGGGAGATCAAATCCGTGTCGAAAATCCAGTTGACCAGGTCGTATTTGTCCTTGAAATGATAGTAAAAGCTCTTTCGGTTCATGCCGCACCGGTCGCAGATTTGCGCCACGTTGATTTTTTCAAAGGGGTGTTCCTCCATCAGCGCGCGCAAAGACGCGGCCAGCGCGCGCTTTGTAATATTGGAGTCCGACATGACGGCCACCGCCTTTCCCCTGATACGAATCAGTTTAACCGTCATTATATCAGAAGATTTGACAAAATACAATACTGGGAGTTATCACATTCAACGCTTTCCCTGCACAATCCACCCCACTATAAACCTTTTCAGCGCCGGGGCGGGGGAGGATAAATTTCCCTTGACTAACCGCCGTCCCTTCCGGTATGATACCCCTGTTAAGGAAGGACTGATTCAATCGGCAAGAGCGGATGGCGAGAACTTTTGCGACAAAAGAAGGCGCAAAAGTTCCGACAGCCGCCGCAGACGCATTGAATCAGCACTTCCTTAAATATCCTGCATAGGATACTGTTGGGAGGTGATAGGGAGAAGTGAAAGAAGACAAGAACGGGCGGTTGGCCATGGAGGTTTCGCTGGTCAGCCTGCTGGTCAATATTGCACTGTCGGCAGGAAAATTGTTAGCGGGAATTTTTGCCCACTCGGGGGCCATGGTCTCCGACGGCGTCCACTCGGCCTCTGACGTGGTCAGCACCCTGGTGGTCATCGTTGGCTTGCGCCTGTCGAAGAGAAGGGAGGACGAGACTCATCCCTACGGCCACGAGCGGTTGGAGTGCGCAGCGGCCATTCTGCTGGCGGGGATGCTTGCTCTGACCGGGACGGGCGTCGGCCTGGCCGGGGTGAAGGAAATCCTCCAGGCCCTGGCCGGTAATTTGGAGATTCAACCCCCCGGCCTGCTGGCCTTGGGGGCGGCTGTGGTATCAGTAGCCGTGAAGGAGGCCATGTACTGGTACACCCACCGAGCAGCGCGGAAACTGGGCTCTGCCGCCCTGCTGGCCGACGCCTGGCATCACCGCTCCGACGCTTTGTCCTCCGTGGGTAGTTTCATAGGCATTTTAGGGGCCAGGCTGGGCCTGCCAATGCTGGATCCGGTGGCCAGTGTGGTCATTTGCGCCTTTATCCTCCGGGCGGCGGTGAAAATTTTTATGGACGCCGTGAGCCAGATGACAGACCGGGCCTGCGATGCCGACACGGAACAGACCATCCGGGAGATTATCCTGGCCCAGCGAGGGGTGGAGGGCATCGACCTGCTGAAAACCCGCCGGTTTTCATCTAAAATTTATGTGGATGTGGAAATCGCCGCCGACGGAAGCAAAACACTGTATGAAACCCACGCCATCGCCGAGACCGTCCACGACGCCATTGAAACCCGCATGAACCAGGTCAAGCATATCATGGTTCACGTCAACCCCCGCCAGCCCCCGACGCAGGCTGAGGAGAGAAAACTATGGAAGGACTGATTAAATCGGCAAGAGCGGATGGCGAGAAATTTTGCGACAAAAGAAGGCGCAAAAGTGCAGGAATACTGTTCGCCGCCGTCTCCCGGCCAGCATAGCTGTCCGGCCTACGCTACAAATGTGCCACTGGCACATTTGCTTCACGCTGCGGTTTCAAACTTTTGCAACGCACTTTTGGCGGAAAAGTTCCGCCAGCCGCCGCAGGTGCATTTAATCAGTGCTTCCCTATAAAACGCTAAATGATACCAGCAGCACGGTAAGCCGGCTTGCCGTGCTGCCTCGTTTTTTCGGGGCAAATAAACACCTGCTGTTTATTTGTGCGGGGTTATTCTGACTCTCATGAAAAAGAGAAGTCCTTTTATGAAGAATCAGTAAGGGAGGGCCTGAGAAAAAGAGAGCGAACAAACGTTCTTTTTCGGTTGACAGGCGGGCCGGGGTTTGGTATAATGTTGTTTGAAAATGAAGGGGAGCGGCGTTCCCCTTGAAAGGGGGGCGCGAGATGGACGAGGGCGGCTTTCAGGTGCAGTGGTATCCGGGCCACATGACCAGGACCCGGCGGCAGATGGAGCAGGATATAAAGCTGGTGGATTTGGTGGTGGAGCTGCTGGACAGCCGAATCCCCCTGGCCTCCCGCAACCCGGACATCGACGCCATCGCCCGGAACAAGCCCCGGCTGGTTCTGCTCAACCGGGCGGATCAGGCCGACCCGGCGCAGACCGGGCGCTGGGCCGCCTGGCTGCGGGAGAGAGGCCATGCCGTGCTGGAGACCGACTGCAAAACAGGAAAGGGCGTCTCCCGGTTTCCCGCCGCCGCCAGGGAGAGTATGGCGGACGCCATCGCCCGCTGGAAGCAGAAAGGGCAGGCGGGCCGCCCGGTGCGGGCCATGGTGGTGGGAATCCCCAATGTGGGGAAGTCCACCTTTATCAATCAGGTGGCCCGGCGCAAATCCGCCAGGGCGGGGGACCGTCCCGGCGTTACCCGCGGAAAGCAGTGGGTCACGGTGGATCAGAGCCTCCAGCTGCTGGACACGCCGGGCATCCTGTGGCCAAAATTCGAGGATCCGCGCACCGGTCTATACCTGGCCTTCACCGGGGCAATCCGGGGCGAGGTGATGGACCGGGAGAGCCTGGCCTGTCAGCTGATGGAGCTGCTGGCGGAGCGCTACCCGGAGGCCTTGACCGGGCGCTACGGCATCGAGTTGCCCCCGGACGCCAGGGGCTGGCAGCTGCTGGAGGCCGCCGGGCGCAGGCGGGGCTTTTTGATCTCCGGGGGAGAGGTGGATCTGGAGCGGACGGCCCGGCTGCTGCTGGACGAGTTCAGAACTGGCAAGCTGGGGCGCTTTACACTTCAGACGGTGGAGGACATCATATGAGCCTGTGGGACATTGAAAAGGAACTGGCCGCCCAAGGCTATCAGGCCGTCTGCGGTGCGGACGAGGCCGGGGCCGGCCCCCTGGCCGGGGCGGTCTACGCGGCGGCGGTCATTCTGCCCCTGGGTCTGGAAATAGAGGGGCTGAACGACTCCAAGCAGCTGACGGAGAAAAAGCGGGAGCAGTTGTTCCCCCTAATCCAGGAGAAAGCGGTGGCCTGGGCAGTGCGCCGGGTGGAGGCGCAGGAAATCGATGAAACCAATATCTTGCTCGCCCGGCTGAAGGCTATGGAGCTGAGCATCCGGGCCCTGGATCCTCCGGCGGACTTCGCACTGATCGACGGCAACCGGGACAGGGGCATCTCCGACCCCCACATGGCCGTGGTCAAAGGGGACTGCAAAAGCGCCAACATCGCCGCCGCCTCCATTCTGGCCAAGGTGTCCAGGGACCGTTATATGCTTGAAATGGATCGACTGTACCCCCAGTACGGCTTTGCCCGGCACAAGGGCTACCCCACCAAAGCCCACTACCAGGCTCTGGAACAGTACGGCCCCTGCCCCATCCACCGGCGGAGTTTTTTGAAAAAGCTCCATACCCAGCCGTGACGGAGGGGGAGAGCGCCCGGCAGTTGGGCCGATGGGGGGAGGCCCAGGCCGCCCAATGGCTGCGCCGGCACGGCTATCGGCTGTTGGCGGCGGGCTACCGCTGCCGCTTCGGAGAAATCGACCTGATCGCGAGCGATGGCAAGTATATCTGCTTTACAGAAGTAAAGCTGCGCAAGTCGGCGGATTTCGGCACGGCAGGGCAGGCGGTGGATTTGCGCAAGCAGCAGCGCCTGCGCCAGACGGCCCGGTTTTATCTGGCCGCCCACCCCACGGCGCTGCAGCCCCGGTTCGACGTAGCGGAGATTTACGCCCCGGAGGGCACGGCCACAAAAAGCCCTCGGATCAACTACCTAAAAAACGCCTTTTAACCCCTTGACCCCGGGACGATTTACTGCGATAATATATTGTTGTCGATTCTGTTGTTGATTAGCGGTTACTGTGAATGATAGGATAAAATGAATAAAGGTTGTGAACGCGAATGTACTATCTGAGCACCAGGGACAAATCCCTGCGCTGCACGGCAGCCCAGGCTATCGCTCAGGGGCTGTCCAGGGACGGCGGGCTGCTGACCCCCGCCGTCCTGCCCCGGCTGAGCCAGAACGCCCTGGAGGACATGAAGGAGATGTCCTACCAGCAGCGGGCAGTCTATGTGATGGGCTCCTACCTGGAGGACTTCACTGCGTCGGAGCTGTCCGGCTTCGCCGCCAAGGCCTACGGCACTTTCGATACACCGGAGGTGGCCCCCCTGCGCCCCGTGGACGGGAATACATACTGCCTGGAGCTGTGGCACGGGCCAACCTGCGCCTTTAAGGACATGGCCCTGCAGATGCTGCCCTACCTGCTTTCTGCATCTCTGGAGAAAAACGCGGAGAAAAAGACGGCGTGCATCCTGGTGGCCACCTCGGGGGACACGGGGAAGGCCGCCCTGGAGGGCTTTAAGGACGTGGACAAAACCCGCATCCTGGTGTTCTACCCCAGGGACGGGGTATCCCAGATTCAAAAGCTCCAGATGACCACCCAGGAGGGCGGCAACGTGGGTGTGTGCGCCGTGGAGGGCAATTTTGACGATGCCCAGACCGGCGTTAAGCGCATTTTTTCCGACGAGGCCCTTCGTGAGAAACTGGCGGAGCGGGGTTTTTTCCTCTCCTCCGCCAACTCCATCAACTGGGGCCGGGTGCTGCCCCAGATCGTCTACTACATCTCGGCTTACAGCGAGCTGCGCCGGACCGGGGCCGTGGAAAAAGGGGCCGCCGTCAACGTCTGCGTCCCCACCGGGAATTTCGGGAACATCCTGGCCGCCTATTACGCCAGACAGATGGGCGTGCCCATCGCCAGGCTCATCTGCGCCTCCAACAGCAACAACGTGCTGACTGATTTTTTGCAGACCGGCGCCTACAACAGAAACCGGCCCTTCTACACCACTATGTCCCCTTCCATGGACATTTTGATTTCCTCCAACCTGGAGCGCCTGCTGTTCGACCTGTCCGGCCAGGATTCCCAGGCGGTGGCCGGGTATATGCAGTCTCTGGCCGAAGAGGGGCGGTATACTGTTTCCCCCCTGGTCGGCCGCAAATTAAGGGAGCTGTTCGCCGCCGGGTTCTGCGACGACGCGGGGACGCAGAGAATGATTTCCTCCATGTGGAGGGAGCGGGAGTATTTGATTGACCCGCACACGGCGGTGGCCTTTGACGTGCTGAAGCAGTACCGGGAGCAGTCCGGGGACCAGGCCCCCGCCGTAGTGGTCTCCACCGCCAGCCCCTACAAATTCTGTGACAGCGTTTTGGGTGCGCTGGGCGTGACCGAGTTGGCCCAGGGGGTGGACATGATTGAGCAGATGGAACAGCTGACCGGCGTGGCCGCCCCCCGCCCCCTGGCAGACTTAAAGAAGAAAACCCCCCGTTTCCAGGACAGCGTAACGAAAGAGCAGTTGGTGGAGCAGGTGATGAAGATGCTGAACTGATGACGGGCGATATTGCAACGAGGTGATGATTTGGCCCTGTATGCCTTGGGGGATACCCACCTTTCCCTGTCCGGCGACAAATCCATGGAGGTGTTCGGCGGCGCGTGGGAGGGGTATGTGGACAAGCTGCGCCGGGGCCTGGCCGCCCTGGAGCCGGAGGACACCCTGGTGCTGTGCGGGGATTTGTCCTGGGGAATGAGCCTGGAGCAGGCCAGGGAGGACTTTGCCTTTTTGGACGGCTTTCCTGGGCGCAAACTGCTGCTGAAGGGGAACCACGACTACTGGTGGACGACAGCCGCCAAAATGAATGATTTTTTCCAGCGGCAGGGCTTCCGCAGCTTCCAGCTGCTGCACAACAACTGCTGGTTTTACGGCGACGTGGCCCTGTGCGGCACCCGGGGCTGGTTTTACGAGGAGACGGGCGGCCAGAAGGTGTTCCGCCGGGAGTTGATGCGTTTGGAAACTTCTTTGAAGGCGGCGGGAGAGCGGGAAAAGATCTGCTTCCTCCACTATCCCCCCCGCTGCCGGGACTATGTGTGCGCGGAGGTCGTGGAGCTGCTGGAGCGCTACCGGGTGAGGGCCTGCTGTTATGGCCATCTCCACGGGGCCGGCCACCGGCAGGTCGCCGAAGGAATTTGGAACAATGTGGAATATCATCTGGTGGCTGCCGACTACCTGAACTTCCGGCCAAAAAAAATTTTGCCCTGATTTGAAAAAAAGGTGGAATTTTTGCGCGGTTTCTGATAAAATAGCAAGGATGCATGACAACATAGGCCCAAGAGGCCTGGATGGAGGACAAACATGAACGTAAAAAGCGCTGAGAAAAAAGAAAACAGCACCGTGGAACTGCTCCTTGAGTTTTCTGCGGAAGAATTTGACGCTGCGGTGGAGAAGGTTTACCGAAAGAGCAAAAGCGGCATTTCAGTTCCCGGCTTCCGTAAGGGGAAAGCCCCCCGCAAGGTCATTGAGGGCATGTATGGCGCCAGCATATTTTATGAGGATGCCGTAGAGGATTTGTACCCGGACGCTTACGACCAGGCGGTGAAAGAGCAAAATCTGCAGGTGGTGGCCCGCCCGTCGGTGGATATCGTCTCCGTTGGGAAGGAGGGCCTGACCCTCAAGGTTACGGTGACGGTCAAGCCGGAGGTTCAGCTGGGCGCGTACAGGGAACTGACCGCGCCGAAGGCCGAAATCAATGTGACCGAACAGGACATTGAGCGGGAGATGCAGCCCCTGGTGGACCGGGCCACCCGCCTGGTTTCCGTGGAGCGCCCGGCTGAGACGGGGGACACGGTGGTGCTGGACTTCGCCGGAACCATCGACGGTGAGGCCTTTGACGGCGGCACGGGCACCGGGTACGAATTGGAGCTGGGCTCCCACACCTTCGTGCCCGGCTTTGAGGACGGCGTGGTGGGTATGAGCGCCGGGGAGGAGAAGGATATTCCCATCACCTTCCCCAAGGAGTACACCCCGGATTTGGCCGAAAAGCAGGCGGTATTCCATGTGACCGCCCACGAGGTCAAGGCCAAGGAGCTGCCCGTCCTGGACGACGAGTTTGCCAAGGACGTGTCCGAGTTTGAAACCCTGGAGGAGCTGAAAAAGGACCTGGGAGACAAGCTGCGCCAGCGCCTGGAGGAGGAGGCCAACCGGGCCTTTGAAAACGCCCTGATGAAGCAGGTGTGCGAAAATATGCAGGTAGATCTGCCCGACGCCATGGTGGATTACCGGGTGGACGAGATGCTGGGGGACTTCTCAAGAAACCTTTCCAGCCAGGGCATTTCCGTCGAGGAATACATGAAGTACATGGGTACCGACATCAGAACCATACGCTCTCAGATGCGCCCCCACGCCCAATCCGGCCTGCTGACAGATCTGGCTCTGGAGGCCGTGACCAAGGCCGAGGGGATGGCCGTGACCGAGGAGGAGTTGGAGGCGGAAATCCTCAAAAGGGCCCCAGAGTATGGGAAGGAGCCGGAGGAATTCCGGGAGATGGTCAACCGGGAGGCTTTGAAGGAGGACATCCTGATGGGCCGGGCCAGGGACTTGATTCTCAGCACCGCCAAGGTGGGGGAGTCTCCCGCCCCGGAGGAAAAGGCCGAAAAAGAAGAAAAGGGCGAGAAAAAGACCGCCCGGAAAAAAACCGCCGCCAAGAAAGAGAGCGGCAGCGGGGAGGAGTCCACGGAGGCCGCCGCCAAAAAGGATGGTGACGGCGAGGAAAAGCCGAAAAAAGCCCCCGCCAAAAAGCCTGCGGCCAAGAAAGCCGCCGAAGAAGCGCCCGCCCAGGTGACGACGCCGGAGGAGTCCGCCGAAGAGCCCCAGCAGGCCGCCGCCCAGGCGGAGAGCGCAGGGACGGGAGAGTAAAACAGGCGTCTCCTGCCGCCCGGCCGGGCGGCAGGAAACACCTGCAAGGAATAAGTTTCCACCCGACGGATATAATGAAAACATGTCATGAACACCCCACCGCTGCGGGGAAGAAGGAGGATTACCGATGAGCTTAGTCCCTTATGTGGTCGAGCAGACCAACCGCGGAGAACGGTCTTACGATATTTTTTCCCGGCTGCTCAACGACAGAATCATTTTTCTGGGAGAAGAAGTAAACGCCACCACAGCCAGTCTGGTGGTGGCCCAGCTTTTGTATCTGGAGGCCCAGGATCCGGACAAGGAAGTGCAGTTTTATATCAACAGCCCCGGCGGCTCCGTCACCGACGGCATGGCCATCTATGACACCATGCAATATATCAAATGCGACGTGTCCACCATCTGCATCGGCATGGCCGCCTCCATGGGGGCGTTCCTGCTGTCCGCCGGCGCGAAAGGGCGGCGGTTGGCCCTGCCCAACGCCGAGATTATGATTCACCAGCCTTCCGCCGGCACCCAGGGGCAGATTACCGACATGGCCATCCACCTGAAGCGCCTGGAGACCATAAAAAAGCGGATGAACCAGATCCTTGCGGACAACACCGGCCGGAGCCTGGAGGAAGTGACCCAGGCCTGTGAGCGGGACAATTTTATGTCCGCCCAGGAGGCCCTGGAGTTCGGCCTGATTGACCAGGTCATTGAGCGCAGATAATTGTTGACTGATACTGAAATCTGATTCAAACAAGACATTGAAAATGGCTTGTTTTCATAGCCGTCGCAACGGCGTAGATTTCGTATGTGACGCCTTTTGAAGTGTCAACCGCGCTTTTGCGCGGCTCTTAAGACACTTCAAAAGTTCAGATTAAAATGTCCCATTTTAATCTGAAGAGAGTATGA
>JAJPXI010000216.1 GCA_021205585.1 Oscillospiraceae bacterium | reverse complement strand
TGCATTTGCGCTAAAGAGGAATTGGCCATTCGGCCAGCGCTTCAGCGCCTTCTTTCGTCGCAAAATTTCTCGCCATCCGCTCTTGCCGATTGAATCAGTCCTTCCTTAAAAATGGCTTGTGGAAACCTCTAATAACTATGACAAGAGCAGATGGCAAAAGATTTTGTCAGATGCCGCAGACATAGTTTTTAGAGGTTTCCTGAAGAGAGTATCAGGATGCGCGGCGGCGCAGGAGATAGTAGATGCGCACGGCGGAGGACACCACCAGCACCCCCGCCGCCAGGCTGACGGCGGCGCCCAGGGTCAGCATCCCCTGCTCCAAAAAGCGCTGTGTCTGCCCCTGGAGGGCGTACTCCATGGTGTAGTAAATGCCCGCCCCCGGCACCAGGGGAATCAGGGAGACCGTCAGATAGCCCGTGGCCGGACATTTGCGCACCCGGGCCATCCCCTCGGAGTAGATTGAAACGGCCACCGCCGCGAAGAAGGAACACACCAGCGTCCCCCAGCCCGCCAGCTCCCCCAGCAGATAGACCAGCCATCCCAGGCTTCCCCCCAGGCCGCACAGCGCCATCCCGGCGGCGCTGCGGATGTTAAAGATCAAGCAAAAGCCCAGGCAGCCGAAAAAGGCCCACAGGCAGGGCAGAAAATACGTCCAGCTCATCCCGGCAGCCCCCCTGTCAGCCCCATGGCCACGGCGGTGCCCAGGGCGATGGCGCACCCGGTCAGCAGCGCCTCCACCAGCTTAATCAGCCCGGCCACCGTGTCCCCGGCGATGATGTCCCGCATGAAGCTGACGAACATCAGTCCCGGCACCAGGGCCATCAGGCCGCCGATGATGATGATGTGGACATGGCTCCCCAGGCCAAGGGCCACCAGCAGGGCGGCCAGCAGGGCGGAGAGGAAGGCCGCCGCCGCCGTTTTGGCGAACAGGTTGGTGTGGAACCGCTCCAGACCCATCATGCAGGCCCCTGCCGCCGCGCCGCACAGCCCGGCGGCCAGGCCGTCCAGGGGGCCGCCGCCGAAGAACAGGCCCAGACTGCCTGTGGCCACGAAGTAGCCCCCCAGCCGCGCCCAGAAGGGCCACTGAGGGTGCTCTCTGTCCAGCGCCTCCAGCTCCGCCAGGGCCTGCTCCGGCTCCGGCGTCTCCCGGCACAGGCGGCGGCAGTAGTCGTATACCCGCTCCATCCTTGTCACGTCGGTGCCGTGGCTTGGGATGCGCCGCAGGCGGGAGATGGGCCGCCCGGCCTCGTCGACGGCGCTGACAATCAGGCAGTTGGGGATGGCGAACACCTGCCCCTGCGCCACGCCGTAGGCCGAAAAAACCCGCCGCACGGCCTCCTCCACCCGGTAGATCTCCGCGCCGCTCTCCTGCAAACGGCAGCCCAGCTCCACCGTCAGGTGCAGCAGCGCCGTATTCTCCGCCATAGCGCTCCCTCCTTTGCATCCAGCCGCTGATGGAATCCTTATGGGAACCTCTAAAAACTATGTCTGCGGCATCTGACAAAATCTTTTGTCGCAGAAATGCGTTGCAAAAGCTTGAAACCGCAGCGCTGCAGCGTTAAGGAAGTGCTGATTAAGTCGGCAAGAGCGGATGGCGAGAAATTTTGCGACAAAAGAAGAATTGGCCATTCACACAGCGCTTCAACGCCTTTTTCTGCAACAAAATCTTTTGCCATCTGCTCTTGTCATAGTTGTTAGAGGTTCCCTTATGGTACTCCAAATCCGCCGGAAAAGCAACTCTTATTTTCCCCTGAAAACGCGTTCCGGCCCGACTCTCAGTGGCAGCTGAGAACCGGGCCGGGACAGGAGGAAAGAAGAAGGAACTGGTATGCGCCCGCAAACCTTCACACGCGCAGGAAGGAGTGCGGAAATTCCCGGCGAACCCCAAACGCCGGGCCGGAAGTTAGAAATAACTAATTCTCCCGGGAAGTAATCGCGCCCGCTAATTAGCTTGCGCTAACCGTATGATACCACACCCGGCGGTGCTTGTCAAGGATAAAATTAAGGAAGTGCTGATTAAGTGCGTCTGCGGCGTATGACAGAATCTTTTGGCCCAGGAACGCGTTGCAAAAGCTTGAAATACATCAAGTATTCCTGCGCTTTTGCGCCTTTTCCTGAACCAAAATCTTCTGCCACCCGCTCTTGCCGATTTAATCAGCGCTTCCCTAAACCAGCGTTTCCGGGCGCAGGCCGAAGCTGACCGCGATGGCGGAATCGACCCGGTGCATTTTCTCCCCGTCCAGCCGTCCCATCTTCTCCCGCAGGCGGCGCTTATCCAATGTACGGATCTGCTCCAGCAGGATGATTGACTCCTTGGGCAGCCCGCAGCTCATGGCCTCCACCTCGATATGGGTCGGCAGTTTGGCTTTCCCGGTCTGGGATGTGATGGCCGCGGCGATGACGGTGGGGCTGTGGCGGTTGCCGGTGTCGTTCTGGACGATCAGCACCGGCCGCACGCCCCCCTGTTCGCTGCCTACCACGGGGCTTAAGTCCGCGTAAAATATATCTCCTCGTTTCACACTGTTGTCCATGATGCTCACACTCCGCCGGAAGTATAGTCGTCCACGCGCCATTGGCGTGTCCACTATCATTCTCCCACGGGCCGGCGGAAACTATACCAATTTTCGGATTTTTTTGCTCCCCCACGCCATCTTACGCGCCCCCGCCCCCCGCGTGACTGCGGCTTGCAAAAAGGGGTTGAATCCCCTCCGGGATTGTGTTATGATAATTATGGCGGGGCATACGCCCGGCCAGAAGCGCGCCCCTGTGCCCGGGGCGCCTGTATGAAAGGAGCGAATCTGTTATGAGTATGCACAAAGTAGAGTACAAAATCCAACTGACCGGCAGCATTATTTTCGACACCGTCATGACCAGCACGGCCAGGACCCTGTGCAATGATTTCCCCGGCCTGAACTGCGAGTACACCGAGGACGCCATCCTGGTTCAGGGAGAGCTGGACGACGAGATGTACGAAAAATACCAAAAAGCCATGTTCGGCACCGGCCGCAGCGAGCTGACCAGGTAAAGCGGGCAACCCCTCCGCCGTTGCGCGGAGAACCCCTCCACCGGCTAACCGCCGGCCCCCCTCCCCTTTCAGGGGAGGCAACGGAGGCTCCCCTGAAAGGGGAGCTGGCTGGCCGTCAGGCCAGACTGAGGGGTTCTGCGATGGCGGCGGCAAACCTAACCTTTGTTTGGGTAGCACAATAACGGTAAAATTAAGGCCGGAAACCGCCCCCAAACGAATCGGAAGAATTTCCCTCATTCCTCCCAGGCGGGCGCACACATAGGTGCGCCCCTACGGAAAGATTGAAAGAAAGTGCGTAAATCCGGCAAAAGTGCAAAAAGCAACCAGACAGATAGAAACAGTTTGATACAAAAGGCAAATGGTTGCCCATTTTTTGTAGGGGCGCACCTGTGTGCGCGCCCGTGACGGCGGCAAACTTTAAGGAAGGACTGATTAAATCGGCAAGAGCGGCGGGCGCGTGGCGCTGCGCAAATACAGCCTTGACAGCAGCAGCATCGCAGGTTTCGCCGTGCTGGACTGGAAAACGTCAGCGTCATAGACTACATAAAACAATCAATCGGCAGGAGCGAAGGGCGGAAAAGTTCCGCCGGCCGCTCCTGCCGTTCTGTGTGTTTAAGCCTCTCTTATAACCCCGGTCAGGTCAAAGGCGGGGATATAGGCGGCGTCGGCGGCGGAGGGCTCCTGGACGAAGCCCTCCAGGCCCAGATTTTCCATATAAATCCTGGCGTTCCGGGCCTCGGACGGGCGCACCCGGCGGGACAGGGCCGGAATTTCCCCGGCCGGGCCGCAGGGGGTGTACTGGCTCATCAGGGAAAAGAGCACCTGGCCGGGGGAAAAGTGGGCGGCCACCCAGTCCATCACCGCCTTGGCCTGCTCCAGCCGTCCGGGCAGCAGCAGGTGGCGGATGATGACACCCCGTTTCAAAAGGCCGTCCGGCCCAAACCGGCAGGGGCCGGTCTGCCGGGCCATCTCCAAAATGGCGGCGGCGGCAACCTGGGGGTAGTCGGCGGCCCCGGACCAGGCGCCGGCCGCCTCGGAATCCAGATATTTTAAGTCCGGCAGGTATATGGCGATTTTCCCCTCCAGCGCCCGCAGGGTTTCCACCCGGTCGTACCCCCCGGTGTTGTACACCGCCGGGACGCCCAGGGGCCGCTCCAGCAGCCGGGAGAGGACATGGGCGAAGTGGGTGGGGCTGACAAAATTGATGTTGTGGGCGCCCTGGGAGATCAGCTCCCTGCAAATTTCCTCCAGCCGAGCCGGGGTGACGGGCAGACCGAACCCCTCCCGGCTGATTTTTTCGTTCTGGCAGTACACGCAGCCCAGGCAGCAGCCGGAGAAGAACACCGCCCCGGAGCCGTTGGAGCCGGAGATGGGCGGCTCCTCCCACTGGTGCAGGGCGGCCCTGGCCACCACCGGCAGGGCGGGCATCCGGCACCAGCCCGCCCCCGTCCGCCCGTCCCGCTCCGCGCCGCAGCGCCGGGGACAGAGGTTGCAAATCACGGCGATTTCTTCTCCTTCAAATACTTTTCCACCAGTGGGCGGAAGCAGCCGAAGGCGCTGGGGACAGGGCAGTCCCGCTCCAGCGCCTCCCGCCCGGCCCAAATCCAGCCTTGGGGCAGTTTGGGCCCCTGGGCCAGAATGACCCTGGCGCGCATATGCCACTCCACATGGGTGAAGATATGCCGGCCCAGGGCCTGCTCCGTCTCCCGCCCGGCCACCGGGCAGGGGGCGGGGGAGAGGTGGTTGGGAAATTCCCACAGGCCGGCCAGCAGTCCCCGCTCCGGGCGGCGGCGCAGGGCCGCGCGGCCCTCATAAAAAATGCGAAAGACCTCCCGCTCCTCCACGCGCCGGGGCTTCCGGGGGGCCTTGACGGGCAGCAGGCCGGTCTGCCCCCGCCGGCGGGCCAGGCACAGCTCCCGCGCCGGGCAGTCCCCGCACCGGGGGGCCCCGTTGGGCAGGCAGACGGTGGCCCCCAGCTCCATCAGGGCCTGGTTAAACTGGCCGGGGGCCTCCACGGGGAGGATTTCCCGGATCTGCTCCGCGGTTTTTTTCTTCATGGCGGGGGTGGAGATGTCGGTAAAATCCCCGGTGAGGCGGGCGGCCACCCGCAGCACGTTGCCGTCCACCGCCGGGCAGGGCAGGCCGAAGGCGATGGAGGCGATGGCCCCCGCCGTATACTCCCCCACGCCGGGCAGAGCCAGCAGGGCCCGGTAGTCGGCGGGCAGCTGGCCGCCGTAACGCTCCACCAGGATCCGGGCCGCCTTTTGCAGACTGCGGGCACGGCTGTAATAGCCCAGGCCCTGCCACAGTTTCAGCAGCCGCTCCTCCGGCAGTTGGGCCAGATGGGCCGCCGTGGGGCAGACCTGCAAAAAGCGCTCGTAATAGCCCAGCACCGCCTGCACCCTGGTCTGCTGCAGCATGATTTCAGACAGCCAGACGTGGTAGGGCGTGGGGTCCCGCCGCCAGGGCAGATCCCTCGCGTTTTCCGCGTACCAGCGCAGCAGGGGGATGGGCAGTTGGGAGAGAGGCTGATCCATTTTAATTAAAGCCGAATATTCTGCGGCAAATTCTGTATATGCTGGAGGAGACGCCCCGGCCCACCCTGCCGGGCAGGTTCATGGACACGCCGATGATGCGCCGGCGCAGGCGGCGGTACACCCAGGGGTAGTGGTCCTGGATGTGCTGCCACAGGGCCTGCTTTTTCTCCAGGGCCTCCGGCGTGCCGGAGCGGATTAGCAGGATGGAGGAGATGGCGGTGACGATTTCCAGATAGTTGAGCAGATAGCGCTGCTGCCCCTTGTGGGACACCCTGGGCAGATCCACCTGCTCCAGCATCAGCCGGTTGACCTGCAGCTGCTGGTCAATGCGGCTGATCATCACCTCTTCCTGCACCGACTGGCCCTCCCGGCCGATGAAGTAGTGGTACAGATCCACGTCCATATAGTACAGCGTGCGCACCGAGGCCAGGGGGGTGTAGGCGTACAGGTTGTCTACATAGAAGGTGTGCCGGGGCAGATCCAGCCCGCACTGCCGCAACAGCTGGGTGCGGTACATCAGCGCGTGCATCAGCAGGTACTGCCCCTTGCGGAAAACGCCCACCTGATCCCAGGTCAGCACCTGCCCGACGGGCAGGGCCCCTTCGTAACGGATGGCCTTTTTATGGGTCACCCCAACTTTGTCATAAATGTAATTGCTGACCAGTACGTCCACCGGCCGCTCCATGCGCCCAAACTGCTCCAGCTTTTGCAAAATTTCGGCCAGGGCCTGGGGATCCACCCAGTCGTCGCTGTCCACCACCTTGAAGTACAGGCCCTGGGCCTGGGCCAGCCCGGCCATCACCGCCCCGCCGTGGCCTGCGTTGGCCTGGTGGACGGCCCGGACGACGCCGGGGTGCTCCCGCTCCAGCCGGTCGGCAATGGCCCCGGTTTCGTCGGTGGAACCGTCGTCCACAATAAGGATCTCCACCGCCTGGCCGCCGGTGAGCAGGGTTTCCACGCAGTGGCACATATAGTCCTGAGAATTATAACAAGGCACCGCCACAGAGAGCAGCTTCATTATGCCTTTCCCCTTTCATCCGAAAGCCCCTCGCAGGGAGACATTGGATACCGCTTAGAATTAGTTTTCTACATTATACCAGATGATTCCCCGGATGTCAAAGTCGAGCGGCGAATTTCAGCGGTAGTACAGCGCCCCGGACTCGAACAGGGGCTGGCGCTTGTCGCCGGGGATGTTCCGGGCCAGGCAGGGGCCGGAGCGCTCCGAGTGGCCCATTTTGCCGAACACCCGCCCGTCAGGGGAGAAAATGCCCTCGATGGCGCAGACCGAGCCGTTGGGGTTGGCGTCGATGGACATGGAGGGGCGGCCCGACAGGTCCACATACTGTGTGGCCACCTGGCCCCGCTCCAGCAGATCCTCCACCAGCGCCGCCGGGGCGGCGAAGCGGCCCTCCCCGTGGGACACCGGCACAGTATACACCTGCCCCAGCTGGCTGCACAGCATCCAGGGGGACTGGAGGGAGGAAACGCGGGTCTGGACATACCGGCTCTGGTGACGGCCGATGGCGTTGAAAGTCAAGGTGGGGCCGTCCTGGGCCGCCGGGCGGATCTCCCCGTAGGGCACCAGCCCCAGCTTGACCAGAGCCTGGAACCCGTTGCAGATGCCCAGGGCCAGGCCGTCCCGGCTTTTCAGCAGCTCGTGGACGGCGTCGGCCAGCCGGGGGCTGCGCAGGAAGGCGCAGATAAACTTGGCCGCCCCCTCCGGCTCGTCCCCGCCGGAGAAGCCGCCGGGCAGGATGAGCATCTGGCTGCGGCGGATGGCCCCCTCCAGGGCCCAGGCTGACTGGGCCAGGGCCTGGCCGGTCAGGTTGCGCACCACCAGCACCTCCGGCTCAATGCCGGCGCGCAGGCAGGCGGCGGCGGTGTCGTACTCGCAGTTGGTGCCGGGGAACACGGGGATAACCGCCCGGGGACGGGCATAGCGGCTTTTGGCCACGATGGGCGCCCGGCGCCCGCAGGCGGCGGTTGGAACCTCTCCCGCCACCTCCGGGGTGCGGGTGGGGTAGACGCTCTCCAGCACCTCCTCATTCAGCGCCAGCAGCGTCTCGATGTCCGCCCGGTCGTCCCCCAGGTCGATGACCGGTTCCCGGGTGGTATGCCCCAGGAGCATGACGCCGGGCAGCTCCGCCTCCTGGGTCAGCTCGGCCACGATGGAGCCGGGGAAACAGGTAAACCAGGGCAACTCCCTGGCCTGCTCCGAGGCCCGGAACCCGATGCGGTTGCCAAAGGACATATTCATCACCGCCTGGGCCGTCCCGTACTCCACCGCCCAGGCGGCGGCCACTTTGCCCTGTTTGTGCAGCTCGTACAGCCGCTCCCAGGCCGCCTTCTGGCTGTCCGCCGTGGCGTCGGCGGGGGCGAACAGGCAGACCGGGCGGCCCGGCTGCTTAAACTCCGGGGAGAGCAGCTCCCCCGCACGGATGGGGGCGATGGCGAAGGAAATCAGGGTGGGGGGCACGTCCAGGTTCAGGAAGGAACCGGACATGGAGTCCTTGCCCCCGATGGCCGCCGCGCCGATTTCCATCTGGGCCTCCAGCGCCCCCAGCAGGGCGGAGAAGGGCTTGCCCCAGCGCTCCGGGTCGTCCCGGAGCTTTTCAAAAAATTCCTGCAGGCTGAGATAGGCCAGGCGGTAGTCGCCCCCCGCCGCCACCAGCTTGGCCACCGAGGTGTAGACGGCGCCGTAGGCTCCCTCGAAGGGATCCACGCAGGAGCGATCCGGGTCGAACCCCCAGGCCATTACGGAACCCTGGTCGGTCTGCTGGCCCGGCAGGACGGGCAGCAGGGCGGCCATGGCCTGGGCGGGGGTGGTCTGGGTGCGCCCGCCGAAGGGCATCAGCAGGCTGCCCGCGCCGATGGAGCCGTCGAACCGCTCCACCAGCCCCCGGCGGCTGGCGCAGGACAGGCTGGAGGCCATTTCTGTTAAGGAATGGAATTGCTCCTGCTCCAGAGGGGCGCGATCCCGCAGGGGGACATGGATGCCGGTGTGCCGGGCCGCGCCGTTGGTGTTGAGGAAGTCCCGGGACAGGTCGGTCAGGGTCTTGCCCCGCCAGGTCATGACCATCCGGGGCTCCTGCGTCACCACCGCCACCCGGTAGGCCTCCAGATTTTCTTTTTCCGCGGCCCCGATGAAAGCCCCCTCGTCCTCCGGGGCCACCACCACGGCCATGCGCTCCTGGGACTCGGAGATGGCCAGCTCCGTGCCGTCCAGGCCGTCGTACTTTTTGCGCACAGCGTCCAGGTCGATGCGCACCCCGTCGGCCAGCTCCCCGATGGCCACGCTGACGCCCCCGGCCCCGAAATCGTTGCACCGCTTCACCAGTCGGGTCACATCCGCGTTTCGGAACAGGCGCTGGAGTTTGCGCTCCTCCGGGGGGTTGCCCTTTTGCACTTCGGAGGCCATGGTGGATAGGGAGGATTGGTTGTGGCTTTTGGAGGAGCCGGTGGCCCCGCCGATGCCGTCCCGCCCGGTGCGCCCGCCCAGGAGCAGGATGACGTCTCCGGGGGCGGGGCGCTCCCGGCGCACGTTCTCCGCCGGGGCGGCGGCCGCTACCGCGCCGCACTCCAGGCGCTTGGCGATGTATCCGGGGTGGTAGACCTCGGCCACATGGCCGGTAGCCAGGCCGATCTGGTTGCCGTAGGAGGAATACCCGGCGGCCGCCGTTTGGGCCAGCTTGCGCTGGGGCAGTTTGCCGGGGGTGGTCTGCTCCAGGGGAACCCTGGGGTCGCCGCCGCCGGTGACGCGCATGGCCTGGTGGACGTAGGCCCGCCCGGAGAGGGGATCCCGGATGCAGCCGCCGATGCAGGTGGCCGCGCCGCCGAAGGGCTCTATCTCGGTGGGGTGGTTGTGAGTCTCGTTTTTGAACATCAGCAGCCAGTCCTGGTTTTCCCCGTCCACCTGGGCGTTGACGTGGATGGAGCAGGCGTTGATCTCCTCGCTCTCGTCCAGCTGGGGCAGCAGGCCCCGCTTTTTCAGGGCCTTGGCCCCGATGGTGCCCAAATCCATCAGGGTCTGGGGCCGCCGGGCGGCCCCCTCCGGCCCGTAGACCTCCTGGCGCAGGGCCAGGTAGCGCTCATAGGCGGCCCGGACGGCGGGGTCGTCGATTTCCACCCGGTCAAGGTGGGTGGAAAAGGTGGTGTGGCGGCAGTGGTCGGACCAGTAGGTGTCCACCACCCGCAGTTCGGTCACGGTGGGGTCCCGGCCCTCCTCCTTGAAATAATTCTGCAAAAAGCCCAGGTCGGCCAAATCCATGGCCAGGCCGTACTCCTCCAGCAGGGCCGCCAGCCCATCTTCATCCAGGGCGCAAAAGCCCTCCAGAGCGGGCACGTCCTCCGGCTCCGGGTGGGAGGCCGTCAGGGTGTCCGGTTTGTCCAGTCCGGCCCGGCGGCACTCCACCGGGTTGATAAGGTAGCCCTCGATTTTTTCAAGCTGCCCCTGGGCCAGCTCCCCCTCCAGCACATAAACGCAGGCGCAGCGCACAGCGGGGCGCTCCCCCCCGGCCAGCAGCTGGATGCACTGGGCCGCCGAGTCGGCCCGCTGGTCGTACTGTCCGGGCAGGGACTCCACCGCCAGCACGGTGCCCTCCCTGAAGGGGAACTCCTCGTCGTACACGTCGTCCACCTGGGGCTCGGAGAACACCCCCAGCCGGGCCTGCCGGTAGACCTCCTCGCTGATGCCTTCCACGTCGTAGCGGCAGAGTACCCGCAGGCCGGTCAGGCCGTCCGCCCCCAGTTGCTCCCGCAGCTGGGCCAGCAGGGCCTGGGCCTGGCCGTCGAAGCCGGGCCGCTTTTCCGAAAAGCAGCGATATACCTTGCTCATTTTTCTTCCCCTTCCTGTTCACAGCGCTTCTCCCTCACGCGCTTGAGATGGTAATACCCTTTCAAAACCAGCCCCGCCAGCAAAAGCAGGCCCAGCAGGATGACGATCAGGCCCGACACGACGCTGGTTTTCAACAGCAGCACGCCGCAGCCAAGGATAAAGCCGAAAACCGCTAAAAAAACCAGCGCCGACAAAATCAGCGCCGCCCAGCGGACGGTTCTGGGGATGTTTTTGCCCCGCACCGTCCCGCCGCCGCCGGCCAGGCCGAACAGGCCGTCCAGGGTCAGATCCAGGAGAAATTCAAATAAATATTCCATGCTCTTCGCCTCCCGCGTCCTTTATGTCCCCTCCAGCGGGGACAGCCGCCCGGTGTACCAGCCCCCCGCGCCGTCCTTTTTCACCAGGTATCCCCGGCTGGTTTCGGCCACCACGCAGAGCCTGTCCCCCGGCTGCACCGGCAGGGCGTAGTCGGTAAAATCCTCGCAGAAGGTGCCCCGGTGGGACTGCCAGATGTCCTGGGTGGGCACCTCCAGCACCGCCCCGGAGGACCGGTGGCGGCAGGTGGAAAACTCCCCGCCCCAGTGCAGTACCTCCACGGCGTTGTCCCCGTAGCGGATGTTGACCCACGTCTCCGAGGGCGGCTGGAAGTCCAGGGCTTCGGCCTGGGGGAAGCCGTCAAAACTGACGAAGGGGAATTGGCCGTCGGGCTTCGGGGGCAGCAGCAGGGCATTGAGCTGGCCGTCCTTTTTCACCGAGCGGCCCCCGTCGATGCTGATGATTTTCCGCCGGGGCTCGATCAGGGGGTTGCAGCTGGGCAGCTTTTCCCGGTACAGGGTGGCCGGCCAGTGGCCCACCACGCACCATTTGCTCTGAAAGGAATAGCCCTGGTTCAAAAAATCGTCGTTTTTGGTGCAGGCGTGTTCCTCCAGCTCCTCCAGGCGGCTTAAGCTCTCCTCCCCGGGGACGCCCCCGTGGACGAACAGATATTCCCGGCTGACCAGAATGGCGGGCAGGCCGTTGAGAAAGGCCCACTCCTCCGGGAACTGCTTTTGAATCTCCCGGCGCAGGGCGTCGATGTCCTCCGGGCCGCGCAGGACGAAGTGGAGCAGGCGGGCAAATTCGTTGACCAGCAGCTGGCCATTCCAGTGATCCCGGAACTGAAAGAGCCACTCGCTGGGGGTGTGGTTCGTCAGCAGCCGGTCGCAGTTGCCCGCCAGGGGGTAGACCGTGTGAGTGCGGCACAGGCGCATGATGAACCGCAGGGTCTCCAGATTCTCCGGGCCTTTTTCCACCAGATCCCCCAGCAGGAGCAGGATGTCGTCCCGGGAAAAGTGAATCTTATCCAAAAGGCCCTTCAGGCAGTCCAAATCCCCGTGGATGTCGCTGACAGCAAAGGCCCGCCGGTTGGGGGGAAGGACGATGTTCTGAACAACCGCACGCACGGCAGGGCCTCCTTTATCTCTCAATGAATCATTTGTGAAGCGGTGGATTGAATGACTTCCTGGTAGCGGCTCAGTTCCTCCTGAGAAAAACCGGACACCTGCTCCCATGTGTACGCCGGGAGAAAACACACGGCGTTGTGGAAGCCGTCCTTCTCGTCCGGTTTTTCCACATAGACCCTCACGCGGCCGTCGCTTTTCATCTCCGAGTGGACAATCTCCGTGCCGTCGTTCAGGGTTAAAAACGGATTCATCATAAAATTCACCTTTTTTATGGCCGCAGCATAATCACAGCGGCCTGGTTGCCCCGGCGGCCCTGGGTGACCCGGTGGCTCCAGTAGAGATTGGGCAGGCAGGCGGTGCAGTGGGAACTGATTTCAATGTGGCCGGGGGCCACCCCCGCCCGCCGGAGCAGGGCGGCGTTGACGGCCTTCAAATCCACATGAAATTTCCCCTCCGGCCCCGCCTCCACGTAGGGCCGGGCCAGGGGGCCGAGCCGCTCCTCCAAGGTCTGGGGCACGTCGCCGTCGGTTTCAAAGCAGCAGCGGGAGATGCCGGGGCCGATGGCGGCCAGCACCTCCTCCGGGCGGCTGCCAAAGCAGTCGGTCAGCTTTTCCACCGTCCGCCCCACAATATCCCCGGCGGTGCCCCGCCAGCCGGCGTGGACGGCGGCCACTGCCCGAACCGCAGGGTCGTAGAGCAGAATGGGGATGCAGTCGGCGGTAAAAACGGCCAGGGCCAGGCCGGGGGTTCGGGTCACCAGCGCGTCGCACTCCGCCTCCGCCGGGACGCACACGTCCTGCTGGACGTCCCTCTCCGTCACTGCCCGGACGGTGCAGCCGTGTACCTGCCGGGTCAGCGCCAGCCGGTCGGCCCGGATGCCGACGACGGTGCAGAAGCGGCGGTAATTTTCCCGCACGCATTGGGGGTCGTCCCCCCGGCTGGCCGACAGGTTCAGGCTGGAGAAAATGCCCTGGGACACGCCGCCCCGCCGGGTGGAAAAGCCGTGGGCCACCCCGCCGGCCCGCTCCAGGTTGTCTGCGCGGACAAAGGGGACGCCGTTTCGCTCCTGTAAGGTCATACTCAGCCCTGGGGCACCCCGTCGGGGTGGTACTCCGGGCAGGTGCATTTCTTCCATTTCTTGCCGCTCCCGCAGGGGCAGGGGTCGTTGCGGCCAATTTTCACGCTCTTTTTCACCGGCTGTTTTTTCACCGAGCCGTCCCCTCCGGCACTCTCGCCGGTGACCTTGGCCACCCGCTCCCGCTGGACGGTGGGGGTTTTCAGGCGCACGGTATAGATGCGGCGGACGGTCTCCGCCTGAATGGCGGCGATCATCTCCTCAAACATGTCGTAGCCTTCCTTTTTGTAGGCCACCACCGGGTCGGTCTGGGCGTAAGCCCGCAGGCCGACGCCCTGCTTGAGCTCGTTCATGGCGTCGATGTGGTCCATCCAGTACTCGTCCACCACCCGGAGCATGACCACCCGCTCCAGTTCCCGCATGATGGGTTCGCCAAAGGCCTCCTCCCGCATTTTGTATACCGCATCGGCCCGGCTTTGCAGCAGGTCGATCAGCTGCTGCTGATCGTACTGGGCCAGGGTCTCGTCGCTGAGGGCGGCCTCCTCGGCGGTCAGGAACACGCCCTTGAAGGGGGCGGCGGCGGCGGCGTAGTCCTCGGCGCTCATGTGCTCCCGCTCCCCCCAGTGGCCGGCCACGGCCCCGGAGATGCTGTTGGAGATCATGCTCTGGATGGAGCCGGTGATATCCTGCCCGTCCAGCACCTGGTTGCGCTGGGTGTAGATGACCTCCCGCTGGGTGTTCATCACGTCGTCGTATTGCAGCACGTTCTTCCGGGTCTGGAAGTTGCGGGACTCCACCTGCTTCTGGGCGTTTTCGATGACGCCGGAGAGAATCTTCTGGTCGATGGGAGTGTCCTCGTCCAGAACCCGATCCATCATGCCCTGGAACCTGTCGGAGCCGAACAGCCGGAAAATGTCGTCCTCGGCGGACAGGAAGAACCGGCTCTCGCCCGGGTCGCCCTGGCGGCCGGAGCGGCCCCGGAGCTGGTTGTCAATGCGGCGGGACTCGTGCCGCTCGGTGCCCAGGATGAACAGCCCCCCGGCGGCGCGAACCTGGTCGGCCTCCTGCTGGATTTCCTGGCGGTACTTGTCCTGGGCCTGGGAGAAGGCGCGGCGGGCGTCTAAAATCTCCTGGTCGTCGGTTTCGGCGAAGCCGGTGGCCTCGGCGATTAGCTCCTCGGACAGGCCGGCCTTGCGCAGCTCGGACTTGGCCAGAAACTCCGCGTTGCCCCCCAGCATAATGTCGGTGCCCCGGCCGGCCATGTTGGTGGCCACCGTCACGGCCCCGAACTTGCCCGCCTGGGCCACGATTTCGGCCTCCTTTTCGTGGTGCTTGGCGTTGAGGACGTTGTGCTTGATGCCCTTCTTTTTCAGCAGCTTGGAGATAATCTCGGACTTTTCGATGGACACGGTGCCCACCAGCACGGGCTGGCCCTTTTCGTGGCACTCCTCAATCTGCCGCAGGATGGCCCGGTATTTTCCGGCGGTGTTTTTGTACACCACGTCCGGGTGGTCCACCCGGATGACCGGCATATTGGTGGGGATCTCCACAATATCCAGGGAGTAAATCTGCCCAAATTCCTCCGCCTCGGTCAGGGCGGTGCCGGTCATGCCGGAGAGCTTGTCGTACAGGCGGAAGTAGTTCTGGAAAGTGATGGTCGCCAGGGTCTTGGACTCCCTGGCCACCGTCACCCCCTCCTTGGCCTCGATGGCCTGGTGCAGGCCCTCGTTGTACCGGCGGCCGTACATCAGGCGGCCTGTGAACTCGTCCACGATGATAACCTGCCCGTCCTTGACCACATAGGAGGTGTCCCGCTGCATGACGCCGTGGGCCTTGATGGCCTGGTTGATATGGTGGGACAGGGTGGTGTTTTCCGGGTCGGACAGGTTTTCAATGTTGAAAAAGGACTCGGCTTTTGCAATGCCCCTGGCGGTCAGAGTGGCGGTTTTGGACTTTTCGTCCACAATATAGTCGGCATCGATGTCCTCGGCCTCCTCCTCCTTGGAGTCGGTCTTGGCCAGCACCAGCCGCTTCAGGGAGCGGGCGAACACGTCCGCCTGGGTGTACAGCTCGGTGGACTTGTCCCCCTGGCCGGAGATAATCAGGGGGGTGCGGGCCTCGTCGATGAGGATGGAGTCCACCTCGTCCACGATGGCGAAGGCGTGGCCCCGCTGAACCACTTCTTTTTTATACACGGCCATATTGTCCCGCAGGTAGTCGAAACCGAACTCGTTGTTGGTGCCGTAGGTGATGTCGGCGTCGTAGGCGGCGTGCTTCTCCGCGCCCTTGACCCCGTGGATAATCAGCCCCACGGACAGGCCCAGAAAGCGGTAGACCTTGCCCATCCACTCGCTGTCCCGCTTGGCTAGATAGTCGTTGACCGTTACGATGTGCACGCCTTTCCCCGCCAGGCCGTTCAGGTAGGCGGGCAGGGTGGCCACCAGGGTTTTACCCTCGCCGGTTTTCATCTCCGCGATGCGCCCCTGGTGCAAAATCACGCCGCCGATCAGCTGCACCCGGTAGGGCCGCAGCCCCAGCACCCGCCAGGCGGCCTCCCGGCAGGTGGCGAAGGCTTCCGGCAGGATGTCGTCCAGGGTCTCCCCCTGGGCCAGGCGCTCCTTGAACTGAGGGGTTTTAGCCTGAAGCTCCGCGTCGCTCAGCGCCTTGTACTCCTCCTCCAGCGCCTCGATTTTGTCCACGATAGGCAGGATGGCCTTGACCTCCCGCTGGGAGTGGGAACCAAAGATTTTTGAAATAATGCCCATATATCAACGCTCCTTTGTCTGCAACGGAACCGTCCGTGTGTCGTGTATTGCGTATAGATGCTATAAGTATAGCACACTTTCCCTCAAGAAGAAAGAAAAATATAAACGAACACGAATTTCTGGGGCAAAG
>JAJPXI010000166.1 GCA_021205585.1 Oscillospiraceae bacterium | reverse complement strand
ACCTCTAATAACTATGACAAGAGCAGATGGCAAAAGATTTTGTCAGATGCCGCAGGCATAGTTTTTAGAGGTTCCCTTTTCCTGTATGCAAACCGCCCCCCGGCAAAGAGGAACACTCTGCCGGGGGGCGGGGAATGGATAGCTTGTCTGTTTTGTTTAACCCGCTCAGTCCGTCTTGACCCAGATGGCCGGGCGGACTGCGTTGTTGGTGGTGGACACATTGTCCCCGCTCTTGTGGAGCTGGCCCAGGTAGTTGACGCCGGCGGCGTCACTGACGTAGTAGCCGGGGCTTCTCAGCCACCACCAGACCTTGCCGGTGCGCTCGTTGATGAACGCGCCCCTGGCCTGGGTGTAGGGGGTGGGGTCGGCCATACGGGACTGGTCGTCGGCAAAATACTGCTCGGCCTCATTCACGTTCAGCAGGAACACCAGATCCTCCGTGTCGTTGCCGCCGGCGGCGCCGTGGACAGTGCTGCCGGGGTTGGGGGTGGGGGTAGTCAGAATGGCGGCGCGCTCCTGCTCGGTGAAGCTCTCCTGCAAAAATTCGCCGTTGAGCCACTTGCGAAGGTCGCAGTTCTCCCAGGTCATGGTGGTGTTGTCCCCGTGGTACATCCGGCAGTCCAGGCCCTTTTCGCTGATCAACAGAGCCTTGCCGTCCTGCGCGGCCAGAACGCGCCACTCGATGGGGTCCCGCTTCTCCCCGCTGACATCGCTCTGGGGGAAGGAGCCGAGGGTGACCTTCTGGCCTACTTCAACTTTTCCGATACTCATTTCTCCGTCCCTCCTTAGTCTGCCTTGACCCACATGGCCGGGCGCGCGGTGCGGTGAGGCCGGGCGTCGTCGTAAATCAGGCCGCACACGGAGCCGCCCACGGTGACGCGGGAGGCGTTGATGGCGTTGCAGCCGGGGCTTCTCAGCCACCAGATGGCGTTGCCCGTGTCCGGGTACACATAGGCGTTGTGATTCTTGGCCACCTCAGTGGCCGGGGCCAGACGCTGGCTCTTTTCGGGCAGGTACCGCTCCAGCTCCTCGATGGACAGAGCGAACACGCAGTCCTCCGTGTCCTCGCAGCCGTTGGTGCCGAACTGCTGGTTGCCGGGGTTGGTCAGAGTGGTCTTCAGAATCTGCGCCCGCTCCTCCGGGGTGAACGCCTGCTCCAGAAAGGTCTCGTTGCACCACTTGCGCAGGGTACAGGTGGCCCAGGTGCTGGGAACGAGCTCGTCGTTATAGCGAACATTTTCAATGCAGTCCTGGCTGAGCAGCAGGGCCTTGTCTCCCTCGACCGCCAGAACCTTCCACTGAATCGGCTCCGCTACATTGTTATAGGGGTTGGTCTGGGGATAGCTTCCAAACTGGATCGTATCGCCTGTTTTCACCTTCATGTTTTAAGCCCCCCTTATTCTTTTTCCAGGAAAATGTCGCCCAGATTCACGCTGGCCAGCGTGCGGGTTTTCAGCTCCACGCTCTTATAGCCGTCCATCTGGATGGTAATCTCGTAATCGGTCTTGGAGTCCAGGCCGTCAAACCAGAAGTCGCCGAAGGCGTTGGTGGTGTAGGTCTGCTCCACCTTGCCGTCCCGCTTCAGGGTGGCGGTGGCGCCCACAGCGCACATGTCGTCCTGCTTGGTGACCACAGTGCCGGAGACGAAGGTCTTGGGGATGTTCAGGTAGAGCACCCGCTCATGCAGGTCGTACTCCGGATGGCGGGACTCCGGCTTTGCCTCGGCCACCAGCTTGGAGATCTCGCTCTCCGGGTCGTTCAGATCGCCGAACGTCAGAGCGCCAGTGGGGCACATCTCCACGCAGCGGGGCTTTTCATAGCCCTTATCCAGCAGGTGGGCGCACATATCGCACTTTTGGGGCAGCTGCAGCTCCTCGTTCCAGTAGATAACCCGGTAGGGGCAGGTGTTCACGATGTCCTTCTGGCCCTTGGCCTTCTCCGGATCGATGATGACCACGCCGTCTTTTCTCTTGTAAACCGCGCCGTCCTTGGCCTGGGTCATGCAGCGGGGGTTATCGCACTGGCCGCAGGTGACAGGCACGCAGCTGAGCTTAACCTTGGGGAAGGTGCCGCGCTCGATCTCGTTGACATGAATCCAGTTCTGGAACCGGATGGGCTGGGGGGCAGTGTAGCCCTCGTGGGCCTCGCCGGCGTTTTCGTCCTTGCAGGCCAAAAAGCAGTTGTTGCAGCCCGTACACTTGGCGACGTCGATGACCATTCCGTATTTTTTCATCGTCAATCCTCCCATTTCTCGATCTCCACATTGCTGGAGTTGCTGACCATACCCGGCGCGTACTTGGCGACCATACGGCTCGGGGTGAGCAGATTCATACAGCCGCCCCGGTCGGTGCTGCCTTCCTTGCCCGGCTCAAGGGGATCGTACTTGGCGCCGGCCTGATAGGCCATGACCACGCCCGGCTTGACCCGCTCGGTCACATAGGCCATACACAGCACGCTGCCCCGGTCGTTGTAGACCTTGACGATGTCCTCGTTCTTGATGTCCCGGGCATAGGCGTCCTGGGGATGGATGCGGATGGGCCAGTAGGCGTAGCCGTCTTTCATGCCGCGGTGGGCGTGGATGTCGTCCATCCAGGGGGCCTTGTTGTCGTAGTGGGTGTGGTAGGAGAAGCGCATATGGGGGGTTTCCATAATCAGCGGGTACTTCTCGGAGAACTCGGAGTGGAAGCCCTCCCAGGGCTCCAGGTAGTTGACCTTGACGGGGCGCTCTTTGTCGTCGGGGAAATGCTCGTCCAGGAAGGTGGAGGTGAACTCGATCTTGCCCGTGGGGGTGCCCATCATCTTGGCCCGGAAGGTGCCCTTCAGGGGGTTGTTGTGGTCGGGCACATCGCACTCCCGGTCCTCGTAGTACCACTTGTTGGACACGGCCCGCTTGAAGTCGGGCTTGGGGATGGGCACAACAAAGTAACCCTTCTTGCGGAACTCCTCGAAGGTCATGTACTTGGGCATGGAGGAGGCGTTGTACACCCGCTCAATCCAGTCGGTGATGGTGCAGCCCTCGGTGAACTCGTCGTAGAAGCCCAGGCGCTTGGACAGCTCGCAGTAAATCTCATAGTCGGTCTTGGACTCCCACAGGGGCTCGATGCACTTTTGCATATAGATAATCACGCGGAAGTTTGCGCCCATGTCGTTTGCGCCGTAGCCGCCGGGGGCGCCCAGCTCGCAGATGTCCTCCCGCTCGAAGCCGGAGCAGATGGGGAGAATCAGATCGTAGAACTTGGTCTCGCTGGAGTAGTGGACATCGCTGGTGACGCAGAATTCCAGATTGGGGGAGTGGAACATCCGGGTCCAGCGGTTGGTGTCGGTCATGGTGGAGATGAAGGAGCCGCCCTGACGGTAGATCATGTGGATGGGAGCGCCGCCCTCCTCCTTGGGCAGGGGGCACACGTTGCGGGTGATCTGCTGCTCCAGGGAGTTGCCGCAGAAGCCCTCGCCGATCCACTCGGTCTTCTCGTTCATCACGCACTCCGGCAGCAGAATCCGGTAGGTCTTCTGCTTCACGGTGTTCTTGGCCTGCTGGTTGGCGGCGATGCCGAAGGTATCCCAGCCCACGTCGGAGTAGCCGAAGAAGCGGAAGCTCATATCCATGGGCGGAGCCATGGACGCGCCGCCCCAGGTGTTGCACCCGTCGGCGCCCAGGCCGCGCATGGCCAGCAGCAGCACCATCAGCCGGGCCCACTCTGTGCAGTAGGGCTGGCGGCAGGCGCCGGACACGCCGTAGATGGAAGCGGTACACAGCATGGTCTTCTTCTGTGCCCACTCACGGGCCAGGGCGTAAATGTCTCTGGCCTTCACGCCGCACATGGTTTCGGCCCACTCAGGAGTGCGGGCAAAGCCGCCCTCCTCCTGGCCCAGGATGTGGGCCTTGAAGTCCTCAAAGCCGTAGCACTTGTTCTCGATGAACCAGTGATCGTAAGTATCCTCGGTGATCCACACCCAGGCGATGGCCTCGGCCATGGCGCCGTCGGTGGCGGGATAGGGGGCCAGCCACTTGTCGCCCCAGACGGCGGCAGTGTAATTGCACCAGGGGTCCACAAAGACCATTTCCATGCCCAGCTCCTTGCACCACCAGCGCCAACGGCAGCCGTCCTGGCCGTTATAGCCGCCGGCGGAGGTGTTGGGGTCTACGCCCCAGAACAGCAGGAAATCGGTATGCAGCAGGGCCTCCTCCAGCATGTCGAAGTTGTCGCTGATGCCCAGCTTCCAGTAATAGCCCCAGGCGTGGGTCGCGCCCCAGTGCCAACCCTCCCAGGAGTCGGGGTTGTCGGACAGGGTGCTGTAGCCCAGCATGTTCCAGAACCGGCCGAAGGGGCCCATCTTGTACTGGAGCAGGCCGAAGTCGGCGTGGGAGCCGGTGCAGCCGGTGATGGAGGCCTTGCCGTAGGTGGCGTGGATGCGCTTAATTTCAGACTCCAGCAGGTCAAAGGCCTCGTCCCAGGAGATGCGCACATAGCCGGACTTGCCCCGGTTTTCCACATGGCGGTCGCCGTTGGGGTCGAAGTCCACGCGCTTCATGGGGTACTTGATTCTGTTTTCGCTGTAGATACGGCCCTTCATGGACACCACATAGTTGCCCAGAGAGGTCTGACGGGGCGGGGTGAACTTCTTGCCCCGGGCCTCGATGGTCCACGCGGGGGTGTCGTCGTCCCCGAACACCATGGGGCGCACCTTCGTGACCTTGCCGTCCTTCACATGGACGAACACTGCGCCGCCGATGGCGCAGTTGGTGAAGACGTGCTCGCCTTCTTCCAACTCCACGCCGGGGAGTTCAATACCAATTGTATCTGCCATTTTTCTTCCTCCTTCTACGGTCAGCCGGCCAGGTCGATGCTGCCGACGTTGATGTCGATCTTCGTGGCATCCACCGCCTCCAGCGTGCGGGTGGGATAGCCCTCCATCTCAATGCGGAGGGAGTACATCCCAGGCTCCTGGCGCTCGAACCAGAAGTCGCCAAACACATCGGTCTTCAGGGTGGACACCTCTTTGCCCTGGGCGTCGATCAGGGTCACGCTGGCCCCTTCCAGGCACTCGTCCTTCACGGAGTCGAAGATCTCGCCGGCCACGAAGAACTTGTTGTGCAGGCCCTTGTAGTACACCCTCGGGCCGGTGCCGTACTCCGGGTGCAGCTGCTCGAACTCGCCCAGCCGGTCCTTCAGATCGGCCTCCTCCCCATAAATCAGCGCGTCGGTGGGGCAGGATTGGACGCAGCGGGGTTCGGTCCAGCCCTCGTTGTCCAGCAGGTGGGCACAGCCGGTACACTTCTGAGGGATGTTCAGATCGTCGTTCCAGTAGATAGCACCATAGGGGCAGGCCTCCATGATGTGCCGCTGACCGTAGGCCTTCTCCGGGTCGATGATGACGATGCCGTCGTCCCGGCGGTAGACCTCGCCGTGCTTGGCCGCGGCAATGCAGGGGGCATTGTCGCAGTGCTGGCACATCTCATGCATATAGTGCACCCGCACCTTGGGGACGGTGCCGATGACGGTCTCGGTGGTCTTCCACCAGAAATGGCCGGTGTTGGGCTGGGGCTTGGCGTAGGGCGACCAGTCGTTGGTCACGTGCTCGTCCTTACAGGAGAGCTGACAGCTGTAACAGCCGTTGCATCTGGTGATGTCAACCAGTAAAATCTTTCCCATCTTCTTCGCTCCTTCTTACTTCTTTACAATCACGCGCTCGAAGACCAGGCCGGAGTCCTTGTTGTAGGGCTTGTTAAAGGCCTCGGGATACTGCTTACGCAGGCCCTCGATGTCGCACTTGCGCACATCCGCCAGGAAGCCGGAGCAGACCATGCCGGCGCAGTTTTTGGAGGTGGTGTTGTGTGGGGAAATCAGATTGATTGCGCCGCCCCGGTCGATCTTGCCGGGGACGATGGAGTCGGCACGGGAACCGTGGTCCATGTAGATAACGCCGGGCATAATGCGCTCCCAAACCTTCGCGCCGCCCAGAACGATGCCGCGCTCGTTGTAGACCTCTACGATGTCACCGTCCTTGATGCCCTTGGGTTCCGCGTCAGAGGGGTGCAGCCAGACCGGCTCATACAAATAGCCGTCGTCGCCGCGAACCTTACAGGTGACGATCTCGTGGAACCAGTCATTGTCGTCCATGTTGGCGTGGGTGCGGTGACGGGGGTGGTTGGAGATGACCAACATGGGGTAGTTTTTGGCGCGCTCGCCGCCGATGCGCTCATCGTGGAACTCGCTGCTCTCCACCCAGTGGGGGACAGGGGGCCGCTCCTCGTCGTCGGGGAAGTATTTTTTCAAATCGACGGACTCGTACTCCAGCAGGCCGGAGGGGGTCTCCAGAGGATTCTTGACGGGATCCTCGTAGAACTTGTTCAGGCCGGGACGGTATTTCTCCCACTCCGGGTCGCAGGGAACCACGAAGTAGCCTTTCTCCCGGAACTCCTCCCAGGTAAAGCCGCAGACCTCTTTCACGCCGGAGTGGTCGAATCCCTTCTTAATCTTGTCCTGGACGGACTCGCCGTCGGTGTACTCCTCCAGCAGGCCCAGGCGCTCGGCGATCTTGCAGACGATCTCATAGTCGGAGAAGGACTCACCCAGAGGCTCGATGCACTTGTCCTCCAGATAAATCAGGTCGAAGGCGGCGGACTCCCGGTCGTCCCCGATGTCCTCCTCCTCGTACTTGGTGTTGACGGGCAGGACAATGTCGGCATACAGGCAGTCGTTCTCCATTCTGGGATGCTGCACCAGGATGAACTCGATGGAGGGATGGCGGAAGGCCTGGATGGTGGAGTTGGAGTCGTTCCAGCAGGTGGTCAGGCAGGGGGTGTCGGACCACATCATATGGATGGGCGAGCAGCCGGGGGCGGGATAGGTGTACTTGATGAACTGCTCGCTGGCGGGAGTGACCTGAAGGGAGGAGCCGTAAATCTCGAAGTGGCCCTTCAGGATGGCGTCGTGAATCAAGGTCTCCGGGATGCACTGCTTGGGCAGGCCCTGCCAGGGGAAGGGGTTGTAGCCGGTGTAGGCGGCACGGACGTTCAGCTGGTAAGGCTCGTGCATGATGGAGCAGGGGGTCGGCGGGGCCACAGGGTGATCCTCAGAGCCAAACACAGCCCGGTTGTTGAAGCACATGGAATGGACGCCGGGCTTGCCCAGACCCTGCATACCCAGCACGCAGCCCTCAATCCGGGCGACCTCGCTGGAGTAGGGGCCGCGGATGTAGGGGCCGCCGAAGCCGTGAACCACGGAGGTGACCTTTTCGGCCCAGTGCTTGGCCAGGGCCTTGATGGTGCGGGTGGGAACGCCGCATTTGGCGGAGGCCCATTCCGGGGTCTTGGGCTCCCCGTCCTCTTTGCCCAGCACGTAGTCGGCAAATTTGTCGAAGCCCACAGAGTGGGTCTCCAAATATTCCTTGTCGTAAGTGCCCGCCTGGAGCCACTGATAGGCGATAGCCAGGTGAAGAGCCGGGTCGGTGTTGGGCAGGATGGGGATCCACTTGTCGGCGAACACGGCGGCGCCGTAGTTCAAGTCGGGGCAGATGTAAATGGTCTCGATGCCGATGTCGCGGTAGAACAGGCAGAAGCGGCTGATCTGGTCACCGGAGCAGAAGCCGCGGGTGGTGGTGGTGGGGTCGCACCCCTCGTAGAGCAGCAGCTCGCTGTGCCTGGCCACGTCGGTGTACAGGTTGGAGCAGTTGGGCATCAGGCCAAAGGGCTCGCCGCCCCAGAAGTGCTTGGTGCCCCAGAACCAGCCCTCCCAGGAGTCTGCGTTCCGGATCTGCATGGTGAACCCGCCCAACAGGTCCAGCAGCTTGAACATACAGCCGTGGGGGCCGTGGACCATCTTGGTCTCGCCGTGGCCGTCGCCCTGGGCATAAATGGCGTAGGGGCCATAGGTGTCGATGATGCGGCGAATCTCATAGGTGATCAGATCCAGGGCCTCGTCCCAGGAGATGCGCTCATAGCCGGAGATACCCCGGTTCTGAGGGTTGCGCTCCCCCTTGGGGTCCCAGTCCACACGCTTGATGGGGTACAGAATGCGGTTGGGGGAATAGATGCTCTTCTTCCAGGTGATGCCCATGGGGCCGCAGGAGGTCTTGGTGGGGGCCTCCAACACCTTGCCTCTGGCCTCGATCCGCCAGGGGTTGATGTGCTCCTTGGAATACTTCCAGTCGTAGCGGAAGGGACGGATGCGCAGAATTTTGCCGTCCTTTACGTCCACTGCCGCAACATGGGAGCCGTTGCAGAACGCGGAGTAGCCCGTATTCCTGAATGTGGTAAAGGTCTGCTCTTTGTTGGACATTTGCTCTTACCTCTCATTCTTTGATAATCATAATGTCTGTGTTCGCCCGTCGGGGCGCCGCAGTTGATTGAATGAATCCTTCTTGCTTCTTAATTACTATGGGTCACGCAGGAACCTGGGCCTTGTGAGGGGGCGTCAGCGGCGGATTGCACCGGACGGCACCGGGCACCTGCAGGCCCTCCTCCTGGTTGTACAGGGCCTGCAGCTCCTCCAGGCCCTCCTCCCCGGCCAGCAGCAGCTCGGCGGCTTTGTCCAGGGTGTTCAGAGCCCTGCTGCTGAACTCGTCCAGAGGGCGCAAAGACCAGCTGAACCGATCCCACATCAGCAGCTCCTGCTTGTTCATAGCGGCGATGTCCAGCATCAGGTTGGCCAGCACCAGGGGCATTCCCTTATCGGTGGCACTGGTAAACTGCTCCGGATTGGCCTTTCCGCTGCGGCAGTCCTGCCAGACCTGGGCAGCGCAGACAAACTCACCCTGGGCCAGGCCAGACACGTCCATCAGCTTCCACTCCCCGTCGAAATACTCCGCCTGGTCAATGCTCTCGCCGTTGACAAAGCCCACCCGCTTGCGGGCGGGGATGCCTACGCTGCGGGCCATGGAGACGAACAGGTTGGCGTAGTCGCTGGTGGCGGCCAGGAACCGGTCGGGCATGGGCCGCTCCTGGGTCAGGGGGTCCTTGTTCCAGCCCAGCAGGTGCTGAATCACGGCGCTGGCGGTGCGGGCGTGCATGCACAGCAGGCGCTCGTTGACGATGGGGTACTTGTAGCGCTCCCTGTAGTCCAGCATCAGGCCCTGCACCACGGCGCACAGCTCCGGCGCCGTTTTGGGCAGGCAGTCATACTGGCTCTGGTAGGAGCCCGGGTCGGTGAAGGGGCTTTGGGATTTGTAGTAAGATAACGTGTCCATACTTCTTCCTTCTTTCTTGTCATACAATGTGCAACAGCTGACGACAAAGGGGGTCGGTCTGCGTCCCTTACAGGGAAAAAAACTGACGCATCCACTCTGTTGGTCGCGTCAGCATTTTGTTCACCGTAATTGTAGCATAGCTGCTTCAAATAAGTAAAGGGGTATGATTTTGTGAATTTGTCATATTTTTTATACAGGAAATTCTTCTCCTCTGAAACCGGTTGTTCGCTCAGACCAATCCCAGCGTATATAGTTTAACATATTCATGTTTTACTTGTCAATCATATTATTATTTAATTGTTAGCCGATTTCCACTTTTCGTGAAAATCGACCAAGAGACCCCGGGGCGCTTTTGGCGAAAATGCAAAAAAAGAATTGACAATTCAACCCCTCCTGTGGTACACTGACACCAAATCCCCAAAATCCGGCGGCAAAATCCCTGCGGCTGGGCGCTTTTATATTTGACAAGAACTGTTTATTTTTTAACAAGCTGTTTTTTCATTTTTTTGTAAATTGGCCGATTTTCGGCCTGGCCGTCCAAAGGCGGCCCAAAATACATGAACAGGGGTGGGACTATGGCATACGATTGGGAGGAACTGAACCGGCAGGTGGTTCGGCTGTTTGAGGAGGGAAACCAGGAACAGGCTCTTGCCCAGGCCAGGGCTGCGGTGCAGCGGGCCAAACAGGCGGGGGACAGGGAGCATGTGGCCCTGGGCCTGGGCAACCTGGGGGAACTGTGCCGCGCCAGCGGCGACTACGAGGGGGCCGAGCGGGCCCTGAAAGAGAGTCTGGAGCTTTACCAGGCCGTCAGCGGCCCGGACAGCCCGGACGCGGCGGCGGCCCTGTACAGCCTGGCCATGTTGTACCTGGAGCGGGGCGATTGCCCCCAGGCCGAGCCGCTTCTGGCCCAGGCGCTGGGCATTTTGGACAAGTCCTCCCCGGAGGACGCCCTGGGCCGCGCCCAGGTGCTGGTGGGCCTGGCCGAGTGCGCCCAGGCCGGCAAGCGTTACGACCAGTGCCAGCAGCGCCTGGAGCAGGCTCTTGAGCTGCTGAAAGGGGCGTTGGGGGAAAACGACCCGGAGCTTGGCCCCGTGCTGGTCAGCCTGGCGGACAACTGCATGGCCGCCGGCCGGCCCAGGGACGCGGAGGATGCCCTGCGGCAGGTCATCCGATTGTATGAGAATACCCTGACCCCGGCCCACCCCGCCTTTGCCGACGCCCTGGCCCGGCTGGCCGAGGCCTATCTGGCCCAGGGGGCGGCCCAGCCGGCGGAGTCCCTTTTGCAGCAGTCCATCGAACTGCTGAAGCAGGCCCTGTCCCCGGAGGACCCGGAGGTGGCCGACAAGCTGGCCCGGCTGGCCCGGCTGTACCTGGTCACGGGGCAGCCGGAAAAGGCGGAGCCGCATCAGAAGCAGGCCCTGGAAATTTATCAGAAGGCCCCGGGGGACTGGGCCGCCAGCGCCGCCCAGCTGCAAAACGATTTGGGCCAGTTCTACGAATCCCAGGGCAAAACGGATGAGGCCGAGCAGGCCTACCGAACCGCCCTCCAGGCCCGGCAGGAGGCCCTTGGGCCGGATCATCCCGCCGTGGCCCAGTCGCTGAACAACCTGGCTGTGCTGCTGTGCCAGCGGGGCGAGTATGTCCAGGCCGAGGCCATGCACCGCCAGGCCCTCTCCATCCGCCGCGCATGCTTCGGGGAAACTCATCTGGCCGTCACCGAAAGCCTGGACAACCTGGCCGCCGCCTGCCGGGGGCTGAACCAGCTGGAGCAGGCGGAGCAGCTGCTGCGGGAGTCTTTGTCCATCTGGCAGGCCAATGCGGGGCCGGATCACCCCGGCGTGGCCCAGGCCCAGTATAACCTTGGCTCCCTGCTGTGCATCCGGGAGGACTACGCCGGCTCCGAACAGGCCCTCCGCCAGGCCCAGGACATCCTGACCCGGCAGTACGGCCCCAACGACCCCCGGCTGTTGGATTTGTACAACGCCCTGAAGGTGGTCAGCGAAAAGCAGGGCCGCGCCCCGGAAGCCAGGGAGTTCACCGCCCGCATCAATCGCATCTACAAGGCCGAATACGACAAAGAAAAAGCCGCCGCAGAACAGGCGGCAGCCCAGCGGGAACCCGCTGACGGCCAGGCGACAGACAAAAGCTAAGGAAGCACTGATTCAATGCGCCTGCGGCGGCTGACAATGATTTTGCACAAGAGCAACACTAAAACCGTCACCTGGACAGCTATGCTGGCCGGGAGACGGCGGCGAACAGTATTCCTGCACTTTTGCGCCTTGTTCTGACGGAAATTTGACTCGCAATTCACTCTTGCCGCTCTGTGCGGTGTTGCCCTAACGCAGCGCGCCCCGCAAAAGTGGGGCGCGCTGCGCCATACGCTCTGTTTTCATTTTTAATAGCCGTCGCAACGGCGTAGATTTCGTATGAGACGCCTTTTGAAGTGTCAACCGCGCTTTTGCGCGGCTCTTAGACGCTTCAAAAGTTCAGATTAAAATGTCCCATTTTAATCTGAAGAGAGTATCAGGCCAGCCCCCGGTACCAGTAGTAGCCCGCGACGGCCAGGGCGGAAACCGCCGTCAATATCACGAGGGCGGCGACCTCCTTCCTCCCGAATTTCAGCTTCACGTTCCCCGTATAGGTCAGTCCCCTGCGGTTGGTCAGGGGCAGCACGGCGTTGAACAGAATGACCATCACCAGGGACTGGACGGGAAACAGCGCCAGGTTCTTGACCATCCGGGGCAGGCTGAAAATGTTGTAGGACGTGCCCATGTACGCCAGATAATAATAGTACAAAAGAATCGGGTTTAAGATAAGGTTGCACACCAGCGTCACGGAAAACCGCCCCAGCAGCACCCGCATGGTTGAGATTTTGGCCCGGTAGAAAAACAGGGCAAAAATCACGCCGCCGGCGATTTCCTCAAAGATAAAGGGGAAATAATACGGGCCGGAGGGGAAGAGAATGGCCCCCAGGGTGTCGCTGACCGCCGAGGTCAGGATGGCGACGACCGGCCCGTAAATCATGGAGCCGATGGAGTTGATGAGAAAGCCGAAGGTGATGTTCAAATTCGGCCCGATGGGGATGGACAGGGACTTGACGGCGATGCGCAGGGCGGTCAGAACGGCGGCCAGCACCAGCATCCGGGTGGACTTCATCTCCGCCGCCGCCAGACGCCAGTAGGCGGCGGAAAAGGGGGCGGAAAACAGCTGCTGTTTGGGTTTGAATTCGGATTCAGGCATAAAAATTCCTCCTTATTTTGTTCGGCAGCCCGGCAAACCGGGGACGCCGCACAAAGGAGGAAACCGCTCCGCTATGCGGCAGCGGGATGCGGAACGCACACTGCGGCCTTTTGGCCTTTCGTCCGGTGGACAACTCCCCGTCCCACCGGCACTGCGACACGTGCGCTCCTACTCTGCCTTTGGTTTAATGGTACACCCCTTTCCCTAAAAACGCAAGTAAAATTTTTTCGTCTCTTTTTTTGATTTTTTGGCGCAAATGACGGGGATTTACTATCCATTATCCCCCAATTTGTCTGTACAACGCCCGTCAAGCGGTGTATAATAATAGAAAAACAATACTTATGGAGGCCGCAATGTCTGTTGTTGAAACCATCAAGCGCTTCGCCTTTATGCTGGCGGGCGTGTTCGTCACCGCCTTTGGCCTGGCTGCCTGCGTCAAGGCGGAACTGGGGATCTCTCCCATCACCACCCTGGCTTACACCGTGCACAATGTCATTCCCGCAATCTCCCTGGGCACCTTCACCTTTATGCAGCACATTCTCTTTTTCCTGCTGACCGTGCTGCTGCTGCGGCGGGATTTCAAGCCCTACCAGCTGCTGATGCTGCCCTGCTCCTTCCTGTTTGGCCGCTTCATCGACCTGAGCGAGTACCTGCTCTCCCCCCTGCCGGTGCCCAACTATTTCGTCCAGGCCGTGGTGCTGCTGGCCAGCTGCGTCATCGTGGGCCTGGGCTTCAGCATGATCATCAGTTCCGGCGTGGCCCTGGACGCCAACACCGCCTTCCTGAACGCCCTGTCCCTGCGCACCGGCAAGCCATACAGTAAGCTGAAGGTTTTGACCGACCTGATTATCGTGGCCCTGGCGGCCCTGGTGGGCCTGATTTTCCTGCGCACCGTGGTGGGTATCCGGGAGGGCACTGTGGTGGCTGCCGTCGCCATCGGCCCCATCGTCGGGTTCTTCAACCGGTATCTGTGCAAAATGGAGCGCTTCTTCGTCCCCGCCGGGCGGGAACTCCAGCCGGAACAGGCAGGGGAAACGGATCGGGAGTAAACAACACAGCGGCGGAGCCGGAAAACCCGGCTCCGCCGTTTTTATCCTTTTGTTCCCGTCCGCCTACCCCCGGTGGGCCAGCACGCTCAGGGAAATCGCCGCCATGACCAGGGCGGCAAGGACGAGGGGGACCATGCCGTCCAGGTATCCCTTCACGCTGTCCAGGCGGTAGTACAGAAGATAACAAATCAGGCTGACGACCGCCGCCGCCGCAGTCAGCGCGAGGAAGAACACCGCCGTCCCCTTTGAACACCGGCCCAGGGCATACAGCGCGTCCAGTTCCAGGAAGGTCAGCGCCGCCCAGCCGATGATGAGGAACAGCTCCGTGGTCACTTGCCGCTTCAGAAGAAAACAGCTTCCCGCCAGCAGCAGGACATAGGCGACAATCCCTCCGATGAAAATCGCCGTCTGCGGGATCAGCACATTCTGTGCCTGCGCCCCGCCGCTGCCCCGGATGATCTCCCAGACGGCGGCCAGGCCGCACAGGGCGGCGGGAATCAAAAGCCACCCGCTTTTTATCCCCTTCACCGCGCCCGTGGGCTTAAACGCAATCAGCCACCACAGCAGATAAAATACGCAGCAGAGGATCAACAGCAGGTTCCCTGCCAGCATCTGGTTTATCTGCGCGTCAAGCCGGGACAGCATTGCAGCCGCGCTCCTTCCCATAGGCCATCTCCCCACGCGCAGTAAACTTTTTGCGGTGGGAGAAGAGATTGATTGTAAGGGAAGCGCTGATTAAATCGGCAAGAGCGGGTGGCAGAAGATTTTGGTTCAGGAAAAGGCGCAAAAGCGCAGGCATACTTGATGTATGTCAAGCTTTTGCAACGCATTCCTGGGCCGAAAGATTCTGCCAGACGCCGCAGGCGCATTTAATCAGCGTTTCCTAAGGCAAATTTACTTTACGGGCGTTGAAACACAGTACATCTCCCGTCCGCTCTGGTACAGGTTTCCCCCGTTGGCGTCGATGGCCACGGTCAGGGGCAGCTTTTCCACCTCCATATATTTGATGGACTCGCACCCCAAATCCTCAAAGGCCACCACCTGGGCGGATTTGATGCACCGGGCGATCAGCGCCCCCGCGCCGCCCACGGCGGCGAAATAGCAGGCGCTGTTGAGGACGATGGCCTGCTGCACCTCTGGGGAGCGCTCCCCTTTGCCAATCATGGCCGCAAGCCCCATTTTCAGCAGCCGGGGGGCGAATTTGTCCATGCGGCTGGCGGTGGTGGGGCCGCAGGCCCCCACGGCCATGCCCTGCTGGCCGGGGGTAGGGCCGGCGTAGTAGATGACGCTGCCCTTGATGGGGATGGGCAACGGATCCCCCTTGTCCAGCATCTCAAACATCCGCTTGTGGGCGGCGTCCCGGGCGGTGAAGATGGCTCCGGTCAGCAGCACCCGATCCCCGGCGTGCAGCTGGCCGATGGCGTCCCCCAGGCAGCTGGTGTGGATTTGATACTCAGACAAGGGGCTCCTCCTCTCCGCATTCCGGGAACCGCTCCAGCAGGGCGGCCAGGGCCTGGTCGTGGTTTTGAAAGGCGGGTTCCGCCTGCTCCAACACCCGGCGGCTGTCCTCCAGCTTCTGGTTTAACCGGGCCAGGGATTGGGCCAGCCCGGCCCGCAGGGCCTGGTAGCCGTCCTCCACTTCCCTGACCCACTGCTCCAGTTCGCCGCGCACCTGGGCGGAATGGGTTTCGGCCCCCTCCACCGTCTGTTGGGCCTGGGCCCGGGCCTGATCCAAAATCTGGTTGGCCTGGCGCTCTGCCTGGGCCTGGGCCTGCTCCACTGTCTGGGCCGCCTGGGTGTCGGCCTGGGCCACGGCCTGCTCGGCCTGGGTGTTGGCCTGGGCCAGCAGGGCCTGGGCCTCCTCCTCCGCCTGGGACAGAGTTTCCTGGGCCTGGCGATGGGCCTCCAGCTCAATGGTGGCCGTGCGCTCCTTCAGGGCGGCGAAGGCCTGGGAGTCCTGCTCCAACTGGGGCAGCCGAACCTCCATCTCCTCCAGGCGCTCCTCGGCCTGGGCGTGCCGCTGTTCCAGTTCCGCCAGGGCCTGCCGGGTCTGCTCCAGCTCTCCGGCGAGGCCGTCCCGCTTCTCCTGGAGCCGGGCCAGCCGCTCCTGGGCCTCCCGGCCCTCCTTCTGGGCCTGCTGAAGCTGTCCCTCCAGCATCTCCTGCTGCCGGGCGGCCTCCTGAATCTGCCGGGTCAAACCGGCGATCTGCTCCTGCCGCTTTTTCTCCGTCTGGGTGATGTAACTCAAAACGTCCTGTTTATAAAAGCCGCCGAAGGCCGCCGTGCGGAAATGGTTTTCTTCCACGCTCATGGGGAATCCCCCTCTCTGTTTTCATTATTTCTTAATTATATCGAGTCCGCGCAAAAAAAGCAATACAAAACCGGCGGCTTTAATTGGAAATCAAAGGATCCCATCGTCTGTAAAGGCAACACCGCATAGAGCGGCAAGAGCGAATTGCGAGTCAAATTTCCGTCAGAACAAGGCGC
>JAJPXI010000244.1 GCA_021205585.1 Oscillospiraceae bacterium | reverse complement strand
GCGGAAAAGTTCCGCCAGCCGCCGCAGGCGCATTTAATCAGTGCTTCCTTAGAAATTATGAAGGGATAAAAGCGCAGCCATATCTGGGCACTGCTGTGCGGGAGACAGCTTCCTTACGAAGCTTTTTCCCCGGCGCTACTGAGAAAAAACGCCGCGCTCTCCGGCAAATGCCGGAGAGCGCGGCGGCGCATAATATGCGGATTAAATCGGGGGCTGGGTTACACGCCCAGCCACTTGGCCTTGGTCTCCTCGTCGTGGCGCAGGTCTTCGGGCAGGCAGTGATGCACCACCTGGCCCTTGCTGACGATGTACACGTCGTCGGCCACGGACAGGGCCATGTTGAAGTTCTGCTCGGCCAGGAACACGGTCAGCTTGCCCTTCAGGCGGGTAATCACGTCGCCAATCTGCTTGATGACCAAGGGGGCCAGGCCCTCGGAGGGCTCATCCATGATGAGCAGATCCGGGTTGGTCATCAGCGCCCGGCCCACGGCCAGCATCTGCTGTTCGCCGCCGGAGAGCAGGTTGCCGTAAGAATTGGCCCGTTTCTCCAGGATGGGGAAGAACTCGTACACTTTCTCCAGCGTCCATGCGTCCGGCTTATCCTGCCCCCGTGCGCCCACGGTCAGGTTCTCCTTCACCGAAAGGGAGGCGAAGATGCCCCGGCCCTGGGGGACGTAACCGATGCCCTTGCGGGCGATCTTGTAGGCCTCCATGCCGTTGATTTTCTCGCCCCGGAAGGTGATGGTACCGTCGCGGGGGGGCGTGACGCCGACGATGGAGCGCATAATGGTGGTCTTGCCCATGCCGTTCCGGCCCAGCATGGTGATAATCTTGCCTTCGGGAATCTCCAGGGATAAATCGTAGAGCACATGGGTGTCCCCATAATAGGTATTGATATTCTCAATTTTTAACACGTTCTGTCCCTCGCTTTCCAAGCGTTATACTTCTTCGGCGCCCAGATAGATTTCCCGCACCTGGGGGTCGTTCCTGATTTCATCCGGGGTGCCGATTTTCAGAATCTGGCCGAAGTACAGAACCATGATGCGATCCGCCAGGGTAAAGACCAGCTCCAGGTCGTGGGCGCAGAACAGCAGGGTGATGCCCTCGGACAAAGCCCGCAGCCTTTCCGCGAACTTGCCCGCCTCCACGGTGGGCAGGCCGGCGCTGGGCTCGTCCAGCAGGACGATTTTCGGGTCGCAGGCGAAAGCCAGCATCATCTCCAGCAGCCGCTGTTCGCCGTAAGACAGCAGGGTGGGCACGATGTGGCGCTTCTCCCACAAATCCGCGTTTTTCAGCAGGTGCTCCGCCTTGTCCAGCAGATCCTTCCGGTTCTCCAGGGTCTTGAACATCTGAAAGTGGTTCTTCTCCCCCCCGTGGAGGGCCAGCAGGACGTTGTCCAGAATGGACATTTTCCAGAACAGGTTGTTCCCCTGGAAGGAGCGGGCCATACCCATCTGCAGGCGCTTGTTGGGCTTGGCGTAGGTGATGTCCTTCCCGTCAAAGAGAACCTTGCCGGCGGTGGCGGGGCCCTGGCCACCGATGGTGTTAATCAGGGTGGACTTGCCCGCGCCGTTTGGCCCGATGAGGGCCAGCCGCTCGCCTTCATAGATGTCAAAGCTGACGCCGGTGAGGATCTTCAGGCCGCCGAAAGCCTTGTCCAGGTTCTGGCATTGAATGATACTGCGTGCGCTCATCACTTTGCCTCCTTTCCGGCGTTGGCCGAAGCGTTCGAACGCTTTGGCACAGCGGCCCCTTTGCCGTCGGGGAACAGCTTATGGCCCGCCCAGTTGTACAGCCGCATCAGATAGGGCGAAATGCCGCCCCGCAGGAACAGCACGCACACCACATACAGCAGGCCCAGCAGCAGCATCCACCGCTCGGAGAACAGAATGCCGGAATAGGTCTGGAAGAAGATGATGATGGCCGCGCCGATGGCCGGACCCCACAGGGTCGCGACGCCGCCCAAAATCAACATAATCTTAGGCATGGCCGAGGTGGTCAGGTTGAGTACAGTGGGGTTGATGGTGCGGTAAATATACATATAGAGCATACCGGCCACGCCCGCGAACACACCCGCCAGGATGCAGGAGACATACTTGGTCAGCCAGGTGTTGTAGCCCAGAGCGCGCATACGGCCCTCGTTCTCCCGCACACCCACGATGGAGCGGCCGAAGGAGGAGCGCATAATCAGCTTGAGCAGGATAAAGCAGATCACGGTGACAATCAGCACGAAATAGTACCGGGAGGTGCCGCCCCACTTGATGTTCAGGAAGCCCAGCTCAGGATTGATAGAGACATTCAAACCGTCGCTGCCGCCGGTCACGCCGCTCCACTTCTCCGCGATGGCGCTGAGCAGCTGGCCGAAGGCCATGGTGATAATCAGGAAGTAAGTACCGGAGAATTTCAGGGTGAAGTAGCTGATGATAGCCGAGGCGACGGCGGAGAACACCACCACGATAATCAGCAGCAGCCAGAAGGACTTGATTCCCCAGAAGCTGGCCACCAGGCCCATGACGTAACCGCCCAGGCCGAAGAAGGCCGCGTGTCCAAAGGAGCGCATTCCGCCATATCCCATCACAATGTCCAGAGAGGCGGCAAACAGTGCGTAAATCAGCACCTTGGACATCATGGAGACGTTATAGTTGCTGAAGAACAGGGGACACAGAGCCAGGAACAGCACCACGATAAACCAGGGGAAACCCCGGTAGCCCACCAGCAGGGGGGACATTCTGGAGTGGGTGATGGTCAGCTCGGCCCGGGGCATCACGTCCCCGAAGCCCTTCGACCCCGTTTTCTCCAAATCCGCCTCGATGGCCTTGTTTACGTCCATCTTGCGGCCCAGCAGACCGGCGGGTTTAATCAGCAGGACGATAATCAGGATGGCGTAGAAGCTGAAGGAGGTAAAGTTGGGCAGGTAGACGGTCAGGAAGGAGTTGGCCAGGCCCAGAATCAGGCCGCCCAGCAGGGCGCCCTGGATGGAGCCTGCGCCGCCGACGATGACCACGATGATGGAGTAGGTCAGCACGTTCCAGGAGGTGGAGCCGGTGTTCAGGCCGGTCATGCTGCCGCCCAGCAGGGCGCTAAAGCCGGCGATGGCGGAACCCAGGACAAACACGCCGGTGAAAATCAGCCTGTTGTTAATGCCCAGGGTGGAGGAGATTTCCCGGTTGTCCATACCGGCGCGGATTTGGGCGCCCACCCTGGTCTTATCCTGGAACAGCCACAGCAGCACCGCCAACACAAGGCCCACGACGATGACGAAGAACCGGAAATAGCCCACCTTGGTGCTGCCAATCCAAACGCCGCCGCTGAGGAAGCCGGGGGTAGGGGTGCTCAAAGGCAGGCCGCCCCAGATCCACTGGGCCACGTTGTTCAGGATGTTGATCATACCGATGGTCAGCAGCACTTGATAGGTGGGGTACTTGTACAGCCGGCGCAAAAAGCCGATTTCCAGCAGCGCGCCGAAGCCCGCGCCCACCAGGGTGCCCACCAGCAGGGCGATGAGCCATGCGCAGGGGACGCCGCTGCTGTTCAGGGTGGTGTAGGTTTTCACGGCCACATAGCCGGAAAACATATAGATGGCGCCGTGGGACATGTTGACTACCCGCATCAGGCCCATGGTCAGGGACATGCCGGTGGCAATCAGGAACAGCACCATGCCGTAGGAAACGCCGTTGATGATGATGTTTAGAATTTGGTAGAACATATGAAACGCTTGCCCCCTTAAATATTAAGAGCGTAAAATGGGAGGGAACGGGGAACTGCGGCCCCGCCTCCGTAAGGAAGGGAGGATTCAGGGAACCGGCCCTTCCGATGGGAACCTCTGACCCAATCGCCCACCCAGGGGTGAAGCCCGGGGGATTCTGCTCCCTCCTGGGCATGAGATCAGGCCGGAGATTCCGTCTCCCCCCGCGCCCCGGGGTGCGGGGGGAAATGCCGGCGGCGGGCAGGGAGGGGGGTCCTCCCCCCTGCCCGCCAGGGTCGGAGTTAATCGACGGTCAGCCCCTCGGGGAGAACGTCGGAGTACAGCTTCACCAAGCCGTAGTTATAGGTGCCGTCCTCCAGCTGGATGACCTTGGTGACGTAGATGTCCTTGGTGGCGGCCTGAGAGCCGTTTTCAAACACGGTGCGTCCCTCCGGCCCGGTGATGTCCTGGGCCAGCAGAGCGTCCAGCAGCTCCTGGGAGCTGTCCCAGCTGGCGTCCAGGGACTCTACCGCCGCCCGAATCAGGATGATGACCTGGGCCGTAGCGCCCACCAGGTTGTTGCCGATGGGCACGGTGCCGTCGTGGTCCTCGGTGTAGGCCTCGACCAGCTGCTGGTTTTCCTCGGTCTCAATGTCGTAAGCCCAGGACATGGGGGTGTAGGTGCCAAGGATGGCCTCCACCACGTCGGAGCGGCCGCTGGCGTTCAGAGCGTCGCAGATGAAGGAGTCGGTGAACGCGCCGGAGAAGAAGGCCACGATGGGCAGGGTCTCGCTCAGCCCGGCGTCATACCAGGCCTGCCACAGGGCGATGGCGGCGCTGCCGGAGGTCCAGGCCACCAGGGCGTCGGCCTCGTCGCCGCTCATGGAGACCAGGTAGGGGGCGTAGTCGGCGGTGTCGTTGGGAGCATACTGCTCGGCGACCACAGTGCCGCCCAGGGCCTCAAAATTGGCGATGAAGGGATCGGAGTAGGCGGTGCCGCCGGTGTCGTCCTTGGTCAGGGTGTACACCTTGGTGTAGCCCAGATCATTGTAGATGTAGTCGGCCATAACGGTGGGCATCTGGGGGGTGGTGCCGCTGGCGCCCACCAGCCAGGTGTAGGTTTCCATGAAGGACTCAGGGGTGGGGTTGTAGAAGACGATGGGAACCTCCGCGTCGGTGCAGACGGCGGCGGCGGCAGCCTTTTCACCAATCATGGTGGGGCCGACCACGATATCCACGCCGCTCTGCTCGATCAGCTGGCGGGCGGCGTCGCCCGCGCCGTCGGAAGTGGACTGGGCGTCGCCGTGGATGACCTCAAAGGTGTAGCCGTTGTAGCCGTAATACTCCTCTACATACTCCACGGCGTACTCCATGGCGGCGGCGGCCTCCGCGCCGGTCAGGGCGTCGGTGCCGGTCTGGTCGCAGATGTGGCCGATTTTAATGACCTTGGTCTCCCCGTTGTCGGAGGAGGAGCCGCTGTCGCCGGTGTCGGAGTCGCTGGTGCTGGAGCCGCTGTCGCTGGAGTTGTCGTCGCTGCTGTCGCCGCAGGAGGCCAGGGCGAACAGGAGCAGCAGCGTCAGAAGCAGGGCCAGATACTTTTTCATGTGTTTCATCACGCATTTCTCCTTTTTAATTAAGTGGGATACGCAATTTTTGGGGGTGCGCCCAGGGGCGTTTCTCCAAAGTGTTTTCAGGAAAGGAACGGCCCGGCGGTGCGGGACGCCCTTTCGGGCATCCCGCACCACAGCCATTTTTGATTCAGGAAAGGTCGCTTCGTATTCAACTTCGGAACCGGGAGCCGGTCTTACTCGCTGTAGCCGTCAGCGGAGACATCCTCATAGGTCTTGACCACTTCATAGTTGAAGGAGCCGTCGTCCAGCTGGACGACCTTGACGATGTGGATATCCTTGGTGGCAAGGCGGGAGCTGTCGATGGTCACATGGCCCTCGGCGGTGTCTATATCCACGCTCTGCAGCGCCTCATACAGGGCGACGGAGTCGGTGGGATCGTCCAGGGTCTTCATGGTCTCGACCACGACCTTCACAGCGGCGAAGATGGCGCCGAACATGTTGCTGCCCACGGGCACGGAGCCGTAGGTGGAGGCGTCCAGGCCGACGGCGGCCCAGTCATAGCTGGCGTAGTACTCCAGCAGGGCGTCGTTGTCGTCGTTGTCCAGGCTATAGGCGTAGGTGATGGGGGCGTACACGCCATCCTCCAGCGCGGTGTCCACGATGGCGGAGTTGGAGTTGCTCAGGGCCTTCCAGATGAAGTAATCGGTGAAGCCGCCGTGGCTGCAGGCCTGCATCGGGGTGCTGTCACACACGCCCTGGTCATACCAGCAGGTCCACAGGTTGATGGCCTGAGAGCCGGACAGCCAGGCCACGATGCAGTCGGCGCCCGCGGAGGCGGCGCTCATCATGTAGCTGGAGGTGTCGCTCTCGCTGGAGGGAACCCACAGCTGATCCACAACCGTGCCGCCCAGGGCCTCAAACTCCTCGATCAGGGGGTTCATATAGTTCTGGCCGCCGGTGTTGTCCTGGGTGATGGTGACGATGGTCTCATAGCCCAGCTCGTTGTACAGATAAGCAGCCATGGTGGAGCCCAGCTGATTGGTGCTGCCGCCCAGACCGATGACGTACTCGTTGTTGGTCACGGCGGCGGAGGGAGTGCCGTTGTAGTACACAGCGGGAACCTCGGCGTCGGCCGCATAAGCGGCCACAGCGCTCTTATGTCCGATCTGGGTGGGGCCAAGAATCACAGAGGCGCCGCTGCTCTCCACCAGGGACTGAGCGGCGGTGGCGGCCACAGAGGAGTCGGACTGAGCGTCCTGCTCGGCGATGGCCAGAGCGCGGCCGTTGACGCCGCCGATGGAGTTGAAGTAGTCAACTGCAAACTGCATGGCGGCGCTGGCCAGCAGGCCAGTGCTGGCCTCGTTGCCGGTCAGGTCGGCGATGTGGCCGAGGACGATGGGATCGCTATAATCTACGTCGATCTCAGTGTCGGCGTCTTCGTCGCCGCTGTCGGAGGTGTTGGCGTCTTCGCTCGTGGTGTCGGTCACTTCGGTGCTGTTGCTGGCGTCGGCGTCATCGTCGCTGTCGCTGCTGCAGGAAACCAGGGCGAACAGCATGGTCAGAGCAAGGAGCATTGCAAGGAACTTTTTCATAGGAAATTCACCATCCTAAAAAAATTTGTTGCGGCGTGAAGGCCGCGCCGGCTTTCCAAGCCGGATGAGCAGGGACGAATACGAAGCGTTTTCATACTCCTTTCCAAGAATCCCAGGGAACACTCCCCTCGAAAGGGGAGCCTGGTACGCCAAACAGATTCAGCAAGTTGCACAAAAAGCATTCGGCCTAACTTGGCTAATCTGTATAAGCTAATCGAATTATACCACATCTCTTTCCGCTTGACAAGTAAAATTTTAATTTTTTTTGCGGAAAGATTAAATTTCCTTTAACTTCTTATTACATTTTCCATGATTTCAACATATATCCTCTTCCCGCGCGCCCTCCCCCCGGTGAAAGCGGGTGTGGTTTGGAAGCGAGGAAACAGCTTACGCTATAAAAAGCACATTTGCGCTTTTTCATGAAAATCGGTATCAGCGGGACGCCCAAGCGGCAAAAGGAAAGCCCCTGCGGGGAAAGGCAGAGCCTTTTCCCGCAGGGGCTTTTGTTTGGGCTGTCACGTCTGGGCCAGGGCCTGGGCGTCGGCCTGGCGGCGCTCGTCCTGGGCGTCCTCCAGCAGCATATCCTTGACCTTCATCAGGCGGATGGTGTTGGAGCGCTCGTTTTCGTCCAGCTTCATGGAGATATACTTAATGCTCTCCTGCATTTGGGGTATTTTAACATATTCCAGAGCGTTGACCCGGCGGCGGGTCTTCTCGATTTCCTCAGCCAGCAGCTGGGAGGTCTTTTCAATCTGGGCCAGGCGGAGCATATCCTGAAATACGTCGGACAGGGCGGCCACGGCGGTGTCCAGCTCCCCGGAGGTGGTGGCGAAACCGTAGGGGTAGACCTCGCCGGGATCGTCGTTCCTGGTCTTGAACTGGTACTCCGGCACGTTGACCGACATGACGTTCTTAAAGCTCATGTCCAGCTCCACGCTCTGCTTGGGGTAGAGCAGGGCCTGCTCCATGAACTCGGAGGACATGACGGCGCTGGCCACCGTGAAGGAGGCGTGGGCGTGCATCAGCCCCTCCTCCACCTTGGCCCGGAGGGCCCGGTTCTCCCGCACCACGTCCATAAACTGGCGCATCAGCTCGTCCCGCTTATCCTTCAGCAGCTTGTGGCCGCGGATGGAGGTTTTCAGGCGGGTTTTCAGCCGGGTCAGCTCCTGGCGGGTGGGGTTGACATTGATGGCAGGCATCCCTTACCCCTCCTTTTTCGGAAGGTACTTTTCAATCATCTCCGGCTTGATGCGCTTGAGCTCGGCTTTGGGCAGAATGGACAGCAGCTCCCAGCCCAGATCCAGGGTCTCCTCGATGGAGCGGTTGGTGTCGCTGCCCTGGGAGACATAGCGGCGCTCGAACTCGTCGGCAAACTTAGCGTAAAGCAGGTCGGTCTCCGACAGGGCGGCCTCGCCCAGGATGGACATCAGCTCCTTGTTGTCCTTGCCGATGGAGTAGGCGGCGAACAGCTGGTTCAGGGTTCCGGCATGATCCTCCCGGGTCTTGCCCGGCCCGATGCCCTTGTCCTTCAGACGGGACAGGGAGGGCAGCACGTCGATGGGCGGATTGATGCCCTTGCGGTCCAGCTCACGGGAGAGGATGATCTGCCCCTCGGTGATATAGCCGGTCAGGTCGGGGATGGGGTGGGTCTTGTCGTCCTCCGGCATGGTCAAGATGGGAATTATGGTGATGGAGCCCTTCTTGCCCATCTGGCGGCCGGCCCGCTCGTACATGGTGGCCAGGTCGGTGTACAGGTAGCCGGGATAGCCCCGGCGGCCGGGCACCTCTTTCTTGGCGGCGGAAATCTCACGCAGCGCCTCAGCATAGTTGGTAATGTCGGTCAGGATGACCAGAACGTGCATATCCTTCTCAAAGGCCAGGTACTCCGCGGCGGTCAGGGCCATGCGGGGGGTGGAGATGCGCTCCACCGCCGGGTCGTCGGCCAGGTTGGTGAACAGCACGGTGCGGTCAATGGCCCCAGTGCGCCTGAACTCCTCCACGAAGAAGTTGGACTCCTCAAAGGTGATGCCGATGGCGGCGAACACCACGGCGAAGTTGCCCGCGTCGTCCCCCAGCACTTTGGCCTGGCGGGCAATCTGGGCGGCCAGGGCCGCGTGGGGCAGGCCGGAGCCGGAGAAAATCGGCAGCTTCTGGCCGCGAACCAGGGTGTTCAGCCCGTCGATGGAGGACACGCCGGTCTGGATAAACTCGTTGGGGTAGTCCCGCGCGGCGGGGTTCATGGGCAGGCCGTCGATGTCCCGGTACTCCTCGGCCAGAATCTCCGGCCCGCCGTCGATGGGCTGGCCCATGCCGTTAAAGACCCGGCCCAGCATATCCCCGGACACCCCCAGCTCCAGGGGATGGCCCAGGAAACGGATCTTGGACTCGGCCAGGTTGATGCCCGCGGAGGCCTCGAACAGCTGCACCACGGCGGTGTCGCCGTTGACCTCCAGCACCTTGCAGCGGCGCAGGGAGCCGTCGGGCAGCTCGATTTCGCCCAGCTCGTTGTAGGTTACGCCGGAAACCTTTTTGACCACCATCAGCGGGCCGCTGATTTCCTGGATGGTGCGGTATTCCTTAATCACAGCTGCTCGCCTCCCTTCGCCTTAATCGCTTCAATCTGCTCCGCCATTTCCTTCCCCATGGCCTCAAAGGCGGCGGGGTACTCGTCGTCGGGGATGCTCTTGGCCCGGCCGATGTGCTCCCGGAAGGGGATAACGAACAGCTCCGCGGCGCTGGCCCCCTCCTCGATGGCGGCCCGGCACAGCCGGTCGTACTCCAGAATCATGCCCAGCATCTTGTCCTGCCGGTCGTAGCTGGAGTACCAGTCCACCTCCATGAAGCCGTTTTGCTGGAGGAAGTCCTCCCGAATCATCCGGGCAGTCTCCAGGGTCATCTGGTCGGCGGGGGACAGGGAGTCCTTGCCCACCAGCTGGACGATTTCGTTCAGGGAGGCCTCCTCCTGGAGGATGGCCATGCACTTGTCCCTGGCGCGCATGAAGTGGGGCCCCAGGTTCTCATCGTACCAGGGCTTCAGGGTGTCCAGGTACAGGGAGTAGGAGTTCAGCCAGTTGATTGCGGGGAAGTGGCGGCGGTAGGCCAGGGAGGCATCCAGGGCCCAGAACACCTTGACGATGCGCATGGTGGCCTGGGAGACCGGCTCGGACAGGTCGCCGCCCGGAGGCGACACGGCGCCCACGGCGGTCAGGGATCCCCGGCGCTCCCCCTGGGAGGTCAGGCAGTCCACCATGCCGGCCCGTTCGTAGAACTGGGCCAGGCGGGAGGCCAGGTAGGCGGGGTAGCCCTCCTCGCCGGGCATCTCCTCCAGCCGGCCGGACATCTCGCGCAGGGCCTCGGCCCAGCGGGAGGTGGAGTCGGCGATGACGGCCACGTCGTAGCCCATGTCCCGGAAATACTCGGCGATGGTGATGCCGGTGTAGATGGAGGCCTCGCGGGCGGACACGGGCATATCCGAGGTGTTGGCAATCAGCACGGTGCGCTTCATCAGGGACTCGCCGGTGCGGGGATCCACCAGCTCCGGGAACTCCCGCAGCACGTCGGTCATCTCGTTGCCCCGCTCGCCGCAGCCGATGTAGATGACGATGTCCACGTCGGACCACTTAGCCAGCTGGTGCTGCATAACAGTTTTGCCGGAGCCGAAGGGGCCGGGGATGGCGGCGGTGCCGCCCTTGGCCACAGGGAACATGGCGTCCACAATACGCTGACCGGTCAGCAGAGGGGTGGTGGGGGGATGCTTGCGCTGATAGGGGCGGCCCACCCGCACGGGCCACTTCTGCATCATGGTCAGGGGAATCTCATTGCCCTGCTCGTCCTCCAGCACGGCCACGGTTTCCTCCACCGTGTAAGAGCCGGACTGGATGGATTTCACGGTGCCGCTGACCTTGGGGGGTACCATAATCTTGTGCAGCACCACGCTGGTCTCCGGCACGGTGCCGATGATATCCCCCCCGGTCAGCTTGTCGCCGGGCTGGACGCAGGCGGTGAACTCCCACTTTTTCTCCCGATCCAGGGCGGGCACCTCCACGCCCCTGGGCAGGGTGTTGCCGCCGGTCTTCTGCATGATGACCTCCAGGGGGCGCTGGATGCCGTCATAGATGTTCTCGATGATGCCCGGCCCAAGCTCCACGGACAAAGGCGCACCGGTGGTCACCACAGCCGCGCCGGGGCCCAGGCCGGAGGTCTCCTCATAGACCTGGATGGATGCGGCGTCCCCGGTCATGGTCAGAATCTCGCCAATCAGCCGCTCCTCGCCCACTCGAACCACGTCGGCCATGTTTGCGTCGGCCAGGCCGGTGGCCACCACCAGGGGGCCGGAAACTTTTACAATTTTTCCGTTGCTCAAACTGCTTACCTTCTTTCAGGGTACAATTTATAAGATGTCCGCGCCCACGGCGCGTTCCACGGACTTGGTCACGTTGCCCATTCCGATGCCGAGGGAGCCCTCCTTGCCGGGGATGAGGATAACGGCGGGGGTCAGCTCGTCCTTGTACTGTGCCAGCTCGTCGCCCATATAGCGGGCCAGCTGCTCGGTCAGATAGACGATGGCGCAGTTTTCACGGGCCAGCCTATGCAGCGTGGATCTGGCCTCGTCCACCGATTCCACGGGGTAGACGTCCAGCCCCAGGGCCTTGAAGCCCAGCACGCTGTCCTTGTCCCCCAAAACGGCGATTTTATACATAGGCGTCACGCAGCCTTTCCCGGATGGTGTCCGCGTCCAGGCCGGCCATCCGTCCGGTCAGGATAATGCGCACGGCGGTCAGCTCGTTTTCCTTGGCGGCCAGGTAGCCAATTAAGGGGGCCTCCCCGAAGGCCACATACTTGGCCCCGGCCACATAGGACAGCACCGCGTTGTCACACAGCCGCTCGAACCGGGTCAGCTCGCCGCCGCTCACCGCCGCCGCGCCGCACTCGGCGGCCTCCCGCAGAGGGGACACGGCGTAGGGCTCGGCCAGGCTGCCCCCGGAGGAGGCGGCCAGCAGGCGGCCCACGTCGATTTCGCCGCCCCGGAACAGCACACCCTTCAAAAAATCCATGCTCTTGCCCATGCGCATGGTGCGCACCAGGGTGCGCAGGTTGGCCGCATCGATCTGGATGCGGACATAGCCGATCAGAAAATCGCTGCCGCTGTCCTCGGCCAGGGCCAGCATATCCTCAAAATAGGCCCGATCCAGCACAAAGTCGGCCAGCTGAGGATCCCCGGTGGTGGAGAGCACCTCTCGGGCGTGGAGGGCGGCGGACTGGACAAAGGAGGGAACCCCCTGCATCTCCGAGGTTCGCAGGGCCTCCTGGAGCGCGGCGGGCGGCACCCGGCCCGCGTCCACCAGCAGGGGGGCGGCGTCGGCCCCCACCGCCTCGGCCTTCAGGATGACCTTGACGTTGTGGTAGTCGTACTTGACCCGGAACACGTCTAAAATATCCGGGTCGGGGGCCAGACCGGCCAGCTCCTGGAACAGCTGCTCCCGCTGCCGGGACAGTTCAGCCTCGATGGCGGCCACACTGAGATGCTCCAGCTCCCCATAGCCGCACTCCTGGAGCACCTTGGCGGCGTCCTCCGGACTGGGGGCCTCCAGCATCCGCTCCATCCGGTCCCGGGACAGCAGCCGGCTCTCCATGGCCTTGACCCGGGAGGAGAGGAATAAATAGTCGGTATCTACAATGGTTTTTGCCAAATACAGCTCCTCCTTTCAACGATCAGAGGAATCAATCAAACAGGGCGGCGGCCACCTGGCCGGAGATTTCCTCCCGCTGCAGGCGCAGCAGGGTTTCAAAGGTGCAGTTGACCTCCACATCCCCGTCGCTGAGGATGAAGCCGCCGCACATGGGGCGGGTCTGCTCCGACAGGGTCAGGGCGGCGCCGGGGAGAGCGTCGTTCACGGCGGTGACCACCGCCTTGCCCACCCTGGCCCGGTCCTTCGTGGAGAAAATCAGCTGTTCCCGGCCGGTGGGGGCAGTTTGCAGCACCAGGGCGGTCAGCGCCTGGACGTACTGCTCCTCCGGCAGGGCGGCCAGCTGCTCCAGGGCCAGGGCGAAAGCCCAATCCAGCATCTCCTGCTTGACGGCCAGGGTCAGCTTTTTGCCCTCCATCTGGGCGGTAGAGGCCAGGCGCTCCTCCCGCTCGTCGGCGGCCTTCTGGCCGCGGGCGAGGATGTCCGCGCTCTCCCGCTGGGCCTGGGCCTGGTAGCGGGCGGTAATCTCAGCGGCCTGGGCCCTGGCCTGCTCCAGCAGGGCGTCGATTTCCCCCTGGGCGTCCTGGTCGATGCGCTGGGTAATTTTTTCAATCCCGTTCATAGCCGGTCCTCCTTTCCGATGCGGTACTGGAGGCTCAGATGAACAGCAGCATCAGGAAGGAAGCCAGCAGGCACAGGATGGCAAAGAACTCCACCATGACGGCCATGATGATGCCCTTGGACAACTCGCCGGGGCGCTTGGCAATCAAGGACACGCCGGCGGCGGCGCAGCGGCCCTGTGCAATGGCAGTGAAGTAGCCGCCGATGCCCATGGGCAGGCAGGCGAAGCAGTAGCCCAGGCCCTCGCCGAAGGTCAGCGCTTCAGGGCTGCCGCCGATAACCTCCAGGGTAATCAGGGCGTAGAACCAGATGACCAGGCCGTACAGACCCTGGGTACAGGGCAAAATCTGAAGAATCAGGCAGGACGAGAACTTCTTGGGGTCCTCGGAGATGACGCCGGCGGCGCTCTCTCCCACGATGCCAGCGCCCCGGCCAGAGCCGGCGCAGGCCAGCGCAACCGCCAGGGATGCGCCGATGATGGCCACATACAGGCCCGCGTTTTCTAAAAATTCCATGTTAAATTTCCTCCTTGTTGTCAATGACGTCGACGTATTTGGTGTCATATTCCAATGGGGTAAAGGGAATCCCGTCGCCCACATAGAATTTATTGAAGTACTCCAGGTACTGCAACCGGGCCGCGTGGACATAGGTGCCGATCAGATTGACGGCGATGTTGAACACGTGGCCGATCAGGAACACCACCACGAACAGGATGGTCTTGGCCACCATGTTGCTGGGCAGCGCGCCCAGGGTGTTGAACACCATGGCGATAACCGAGGTGGCCAGCATCAGGGCCATCAGCCGGGCGTAGGACAGCACGTCGGACAGCCAGCTGGTGATATCGTACAGGCTCTTGACGCCGCCGCCCAGCTTGGCGAAGAAGCTCTTTCCGTGGCGGCCCTGGGTGCAGATTAACCCCAGCACGCCAATGACCAGCAAAATCCAGCCGCCACCCAGGGCCAGCACGGCAATGCCCGCGAAGAGCACCCACCAGGGCACCACGTCCAGCAGAGCGTCCACCCCCGTCCCATCCCGGAAGCCCATGTAAATATGGATGCACTGGCCCATAATCAGGTGAATGCAGCCGATGGCGATGGCGATAATCAGCACAGTCATGGGGTCGCCGATGGGGTTGACCACAATGCCGTTGCAGAAGGCGGTCAGCCAGCCGGGCATGGCGGCGGTGCCGCCGGGGACAAAGTTCTCGAAGATGACCTCCAGTGCGTTGCCGAAGAAGCCGCCCACAAAGAAGCCGCAGAAGGCGGTGGAGATACCCAGCCATATGCCCAGGTGGAACATCTTCCCCATGGTTTTCTTGGGGTGGTAAATCTTCGTCACCGCCAGGGAGATAGCCAGGATGATCAGCCCGTAGGCCACGTCGGCGAACATGAAGCCGAAGAAAAAGACAAACCAGAAGAAAATCAGGGGGTTGGGGTCGATGCCCCGGTAGGCGGGCATGGAGTACATTTCGGTCACCATGTTGATGCCGTACATCCACCCGGGGTTTTCCAGCTGGGTGGGCGGCGTGTCCTCCTCCTCCGGATCGGTCAGCTCATAGGCGCAGGTGAACTGGCCCAGGGTTTCCACCAACTGCTCCGCTCTGCTGGGACCCTCCTGAGCCTTGGCGGTGGAGACCCAGCCCTCCAAAAATACAACGGTACCGTCGGTCAACATCTGCTCCCGCACGGTCTCCTTGGCCAGCTCCTGGTTGGCCCAGTCGGAGGTCACCTGCAGCCGCTCCCGCCAGTCGGCCAGCTCCACAATGCTCTGGACGGCCGCCTCCCGCTCCCGCTGGAGCTGTTCCAGTCCGGCGTCGATGGCGGCGATGTTCTCCCCGGCGGTGCCGGTAAACTCCTTCAGGGCGGCGGCGCTGACCGAGAAGGGCTTCAGGGCCTCCATGGCCTGGGGGTATTCCTCCTTGTGGCACAGCAGCAGGCAGTAGTGCAGTTCCTCGTCGCTGGAGGAGAAGAGCAGCTCCGACAGGGGGGCCTCCTGGGCCAGGGCCTGGCGCGGCTTGTCTAAGTCGGTGGCCGAGGGGAAGGTCAGGCAGCTAAGACGTACCGTTTCGGTTTCGGCCTTCTCCAGGGGGAAGGCCAGGGGAACCCACGGGCGCAGGGACGCCTTGGCGGCGGCGGCCCGGTTTTCCTGGGACTGAATCTGGGCCAGGGTCTGGACGGATTTGTTGATTCGGGACGCGGTTTCCACGGCCTGGCGGCGGGGGACGGGATCCAGGAACTCCCGCTCGGAGATGGGGCTGCGCTTGACGAACAGGCCGGATTTGGCCGGCGCGTACTTTTGCAGGGCCTCCAGGGCCGCCGTCATGGCATTTGCCTGTGCCTTCGCGTCCCCCAGGCCGCTGGTCTCCCTGGACAGCAGCGCGGCCCACTCCGGGTCGGCCAGCCGCTGCTCCGTTTCGGACACCTCCACGCAGCCCAGATGGAGCAGCCGGGCGAGCAGCTCATCCTGCTCGGAGCGCAGTCCGATCAACCGCAGCCGCTTCATTTTGACGATGGACATCAGACATTCACTACCCTTCTGACAATCAGTTCTGCCGCCGCCGGCAGCCGCTCCTGCGCCGACTGGCGCAGGGCTTCGCAGGCCTGCTTCATCTGCGCCAAGGTGTCCGCGGCGCCGGCCCTGGCCCGCTGTTCCGCCTGCTCCAGCATGGCGCGGGACTGGCTCTCCGCGTCGGCCCGCGCCTGAGAAAGCGCGGCCTGGCCGGACTGCTCGGCGTCGCTGACTGTCTTTTTCGCCGCCGCCGCCGCGTCCAGCTTGCGCTGTTTGGCCTGGGCCTCGGCTTCCTCAATCTGTTGAATCGCTTCCAAAGGCATCCCTTCACCCTCTTTCTGTCATTCCAGCTGGGGAAACGCGGACTCCACGCGCCCTGCGGACTGCCCGCGCTTTTCAGCGCGGCGCTCTCTCCGGCTGTATCGGCCTTCCCCTGGAGAAATGATAATTTCAAGCAGGGAATTTTCTTTAGGGGATCTCTAATAACTATGGCAAGAGCAGATGGCAAAAGATTTTGTTGCAGAAAAAGGCACAAAAGCGCAGGATCAGGAGCGCCGTAAGGCGCGGGCATACCCCTTGAGGGTAATACTGTTCGCCGCCGTCTCCCGGCCAGCATAGCTGTCCGGCCTACGCTGCCAATCGTAGTTTTGTTCTACCTG
>JAJPXI010000238.1 GCA_021205585.1 Oscillospiraceae bacterium | reverse complement strand
CAGCGTTGCTCTTGTGCAAAATCATTGCCAGCCGCCGCAGGCGCATTTAATCAGTACTTCCTTAAAATAAGGGCGGGAATCTTTCGTCTTATACTACTCCTTATGGGAACCTCTAAAAACGATCTATAACTTCAACCCCGGTATAATACCATTTGACGATCTCCTGGTAGTCCATCCCCTGCTGGGCCAGGGCGTTGGCCCCATATTGGCTCATGCCTACACCGTGGCCGTAGCCGGTGACCTGGAAGGTGACAGAATCCTCCGCCGCCTCCACGGTGAACGCGGCGGAGCGCAGGGAAAAAAGGGCGCGCAGAGCCGTGCCGGTCACGCTGACGCCGCCGACCTCCATGGAGGACACCCGTCCGGAGGCCGTCAGGACGCTTTCCCCGAACCAGCTATCCGGCGTCCCGGACAAATCCGCCTGGGGGTAGGCGGCCAGGAAAATGTCCTGGAACTCCTGGGCGCTCAAGGTCACTTCCGTGTGATAATTGGGCACGTCCTCCCCCTCAGGGCTGTCCACCCCCACCAGATAGGGCACGGCGCTGCCCCACACCTCCACCGCGTCCTCGGTGCGGCCCGCAGAGGAGGAAAAGAACACCGCCTGGATGGGCTGGCCTTCATAGGTGATTACCTCCCCGTCGGTTTCCGTCACCGCCGTCCACAGCTTTTCCGTATATTCCTGAGCCGCGTCCCCCCAGGCCGCCGCCGCGTCCTCCGGGCTGAGGTAGGCCTGGCAGCAGTTCACGTCGGTACAAACGTCGGCGTCCGGGTGATTTTCCTCCCCGTGGAGCATTTTCCAGGCGGTGTAGGTGCGGGCGGTGACCACCTGGGCCTTCAACGCCTCTGGCTCAAAGGAGGCGGGCATCTCCGCCGCCGTCACCGACCACAGGTAGTCCGCCAGGGTCATCTCCTCCACCTGTCCGTCCTCCAGCAGCACCCGCACCACAGTCTGACTGTCGCGGCTGTCCTCCTCCGCGCCGCCGCTGCTCACCGGCGTGGGGGTAGCGGGCAGCACGCCGACCTCCCCCTCCTCCGCCGGAGCCTTCAGAAGCAGGACGGGCAGCAGGAACAGCAGCAGCACCAGCGCCACGGCAACAAGGAGCGTCCGCTTCAACGCCGTTCCTCCCGTCGGAGCGGATTTTTGCAGGATTGCTTTCTCATTTTTTCAAAAACATCTCCATTTTTTCGATAATGTCCGGCGGATTTTCCCTCTTCCGCATTTTTTGTTGACAAATCCCCCATTTCGCTTTATAATAAAGCATATTTCATTTTACAGGGCAAAAGCGCCCCCTATCATATCAGGAAAGGAGATTCTGTTATGAACCCGGAATCTGTCACTCACCCCGCCCTGGCCGCTGTGCGCCAAGCCCATGCGGAGTCCCAGACCGTCATTGAAAACCTATGCGGGGAATTTCAAAAAAATAACCGAATCGACCCGACCTGTTATCAGAAGTGGGAAGTGAAGCGGGGCCTGCGCAACGCGGACGGCACCGGCGTGATGGCCGGCGTGACCCGGGTGGGCAACGTGCGGGGCTACTATATGCAGGACGGGGAAAAGATCCCCGCCGAGGGCCGCCTGTTCTACCGGGGCTACGATGTGAACGACCTGATTCAGGACTTCACCTGCGCCGGGCGCTTCGGCTTTGAGGAGACGGCCTACCTGCTGCTCTTCGGCGCCCTGCCCACCCAGGGCCAGCTGGAGCAGTTCAAGGGCCTGCTGACCCAGTACAACACCCTGCCCCGGATGTTCACCGAGGACATGATTCTCAAGGCCCCCAGCCGGGACGTAATGAACAAGCTGGCCCGCTCGGTGCTGGCCCTGTACTCCTACGCCCCCGCCCCGGAAGACAGGAGCCTGTCCAACGAGCTGCTCCAAGCCATCCAGCTCATCGCCCGCTGCCCCACCATCGTGGCCCACGCCTACGCTGTCAAGCGCCACTATTTTGAAAACGACTCCCTGTATCTCCACCGCCCCCAGCCCAATCTCAGCGTGGCCGAAAACTTCCTCTACGCCCTGCGCAAGGACAAGCGGTACACCGAGGACGAGGCCCGGCTGCTGGATTTGTGCCTGGTGCTGCACATGGAGCACGGCGGCGGCAACAACTCGGCCTTCGCCTGCCGGGTGCTCTCCTCCTCCGGCACGGACATTTACTCGGCCATCTCCGCCGCCGTTGGCTCCCTGAAGGGGCCGCGCCACGGCGGGGCCAACATGAAGGTGGTGGAGATGTTCCACGCCATCGAAGCCGGGGTGAAGGACTGGACCGACGACGAGGAGGTCAGCGCCTTTTTGACCCGCATCCTGCGCAAGGAGGAGGGGGACGGCTCCGGGCTGATTTACGGCATGGGCCACGCCATCTACACCCTGTCCGATCCCCGGGCGTTGCTGCTGAAAAAATTCGCGAAAAAGCTGGCCGTGAAAAAAGGCATGGAGAGGCAGTTCAACCTGCTGGAGGCCGTGGAGCGGCTGACCCCCGGCGTGTTCGCCAAAGAGCGGGGGCTGGACAAGCCCCTGTGCGCCAACGTGGATCTGTACTCCGGCCTTGTCTACCAGGTGATGGACATCCCCACCGACCTGTTCACCCCCCTGTTCGCCATCGCCCGGATGGTAGGCTGGTGCGCCCACCGGGTGGAGGAGGTGTATAACCCCGGCAACCGCATTATCCGCCCGGCCTACAAGGCGGTCATCTCCTCCAGGGAATACGTCCCCATCGACCGGCGGATTGATGTTTAACAAAATATTCACAAGGATGTCACAATTTATTTCTTTTTCTCCTGTATCATTCTTTTGTAAGAGGCAGACAGGCTGCGCGCCGTGATGAATATGCGCCCGACCCCTTCTCTTACGGGTTCTCCTTTGTTTTTCTCTATTCCCTCTCTATTTCCTTTCGCATCACACACACGCGCAGGCCCCGGCGGGTTCCAATCCGCCGGGGCCTGCGCGTTCCCCGCCCGGGCGGACGGGGCTGTTTTCAGGCGCTTCTACGAAAATCCCTGATGGCCTGGCTGCTGACAGCAGCCAGGCTTCCTGTCCCTGCTGCCCACGGTGGCCCTGGCCGCCGACCCCCTGACCGTCTCCTGAACCTTCCTCATCCCCAACAGCAGCGGCCCCCTGTCCATAAACGGACAGGGGGGCCGCGCAATTTTTTCTCTCTGAACCCCATGCCTTTCCGGGCGGCCCATTTACCCCGCCGCCTGGTACAGGCTCCAAAGCTGTGCGGTGATGGAAGAGCTGTAGCCCAGGCTGACCAGGTACTCGTAGGCCCGGGCGTCGTCTCCCAGGCTTTTCATGGTGCTGACAATGCCGGAGGCGGAGCCGCCGCTCTGCTGGGCCGCCTGGTAGGCGCTGGTGTCGATGCCCAGGGCCTCCAGGCCGGAGTAGTCCCCGTACTCGGCGGCCAGCGCGGCCAGTTGGTACTGCCGCTGCCAGTCCTCTGAGTTGTTGCTGGCATCCATGTTCAGTACGGACTCCAGCAGGGAGTAGTCCCCGTACTCGGCGGCAATTTGGGCGGCCTCCACCGCCTTCTGATAGTTTTCATTGGACTGGTAGGCCCCGGTGTCGATGCCCAGAGCCTCCAACTGGCTGTAATCCCCATATTGGGCGGCGGTCAGCGCGTTGCTCACGGCCTCGCCGCGCTGGGCCGTCTGGTTGTCGATTTCGTCCAGCAGCTGGCTGTAGCTGAAGTCCCGATCCGTATTGTACTGGCTTAACTGATCCAGATACTTCTGGTAGTCGGCGTCCTCCAGGCCCTGGATAGCCTCCAGGCTGCTCTGCAGCTGACTGTACCGGTTCAGATAGGTCTGGTAGTCAAAGTCCCGGTCGGTGTTGTACTGGCTCAGCTGATCCAAATACTTTTCATAGTCCAGCTGCTCGGCGCTCTGGACGGTGGACAGGTTGCTCAGCAGCTTGTCATATTCGTCCTGGTACTGGCTGTAGGCCAGCTGGTAGAGCTCCGGAATCTTGTCGGTCAGCTGGCTGGCGTAGTAGTTGCCGGCCTGGGCGGCGGCGGTGGCGGCGTAGCTGGAGGGGATGCCCCCGCTGGCCGCCGCCGCCGTTCCCAGCGCGTCCGCCGCCGCCCGCTGGCCCTCCCTGGCATACTGCTTTTTGTACTGGGCGTACAGCTCGTCGCTGTCCGGGTCGTAGGAGAAATCCTCCTGGCTGAGAATCTGCTCCAGCAGATCCGACGCGGTATCCTGATACTGATTGGTATAGCTGGGCGTCTGCCCGTTATAGGAGTACTCCTGCCGGTTCAGCATCTGCTCCAGCGTACTCTGGGCGGCGCTATCATAGCGGCTGGTATACTCCGGCGCGTCCTCATAGGAAAAGCTGGAGGGGTTCAGGGCCTCCAGGTAGTACTCTGAGCCGTCGCCGCCGCCGCTGTAGTTGCCGTAGCTGCTGCGGATGGCCTCCGCCCCCGCGTGGGCCAGGGCTCTGGCCTCGTCGGTGGTGGCATTGACATAGTCCTGTTTGTACTGCAAAATGCTCATGCCCGCGTCCGGGTTGGACTGGGCCAGGGCCAGGTCGGCGTCGCTGAGCTGATACCCCAGCTCGTCCAGCTTCTTGGTGAAATCGTCATAAGTGTAAGCTGCCATTCTATTTCCCTCCTATGGGAACCTCTAATAACTATGACAAGAGCAGATGCTGTCCAGGTGACGGTTTCAGCGTTGCTCTTGTGCAAAATCATTGCCAGCCGCCGCAGGCGCATTTAATCAGTGCTTCCTTAGAGGTTCCCCTATTATAGTTCGCTCCCGCTGTAGCTCTCCCGCGCCAGGCTGTATAGCTTCCACAGGCCCGTCCCCGTCAGCTTAATCCGAAAATGGTCGCACCGGCGGGGGACGATGGGCAGATAATAGCTGCGCTTGACCGGGGAGGACAGGCTGGCCACCTCCAGCCAGTCCCCTCCGTCCGGCTGGAGCCACACGGTCACTTCCGCGCCCTCCTCCAGCTCCAGGCGCAAATGCAGCTTGCCCAGGCCCTTTTTGTTGGGATCGCCCTCGGTGAAGTCCCCGAACTCCGCCGCGCTGGACACTGTGTCCTCTTCCTCCGCCCCGTCGGGCACCGTTCGGGCGTCCCCGTTGAGCCACAGGGTTCCGCCGCTGTCCAGGAAATACAGTTCCCCGTCCCAGCCGAAACCCAAAACCTCCAGCGCGTCCTCCCGGTGCCACTGGCCCAAACGGGTATCGTAGACAAACAGGTGGTACTCCCCGCCGCTGTCCGCCATGGAGACAAAGTACCGGCCGCCGTGTCTGCATCGCTCCGTGCCGCCGGGGGCGGGGATGCTCTGGGGCAGGCCCCCGCTCCAGGCGCACACCCCCGTCCGGCTGAGGTAGTACAGCACTTCCCCGGCCACGGCGCAGCTGGCGGCGCTGCCCCGCTCCACCCCCAGATTGGCGCTGCCCATGACCTGGAAGTTGGAGGGCTTGTCCCCGTAGACCTTGTAGATGTGATCCTCCTTGAAAAAACAGGGGTAGCCCAGGTAGCTGCAGCAGGCGGTGAAGTCCCCGGCGCTGCCCACATCCACGGCGTAGCTGTCGGTGGAAAGGCCGTCAAAGACGTTCCAGTTGAAAATGTCCCCCAGCTTGCTGGCATAAATGGTGTCCTCCTTGCAGCCCCACAGCCGGTTTTCGTTTTCACACAGGAAGTCCAAATCCGGCACGTCCCTGGACACGGTCAGGGTCTCCCCCTCCTCCGAGACGGTGAAGGAGTTTTCATAAAAGCGCAGATAGTCCCCCTCGATTTCCCGGACGATAATGGTGGCGTTGTTCTCCTCCAGCGCAGAGCCGGCGATGCTCACCGCGTCCCCGGCGGAGAAATAGTCCTCCCAGTTGGCCCCCTGGCAGTAGATGGTGTTCCCGGCGGCCTCCTCCCCGGCGTACAGCCCGTCCTGGAAATAGCACAGGCCGGTCAGGCTGGCCTCCAGGCTGCCGAAGGCCCCGGTCAGCCGGTTGTAATAGACCTTGTCTGGCAGCACCACCACATAGGCCCCCAGGCTGGCGAAAGCCTTGGGGCCGTCCTCCACCTGGCCCGCCAGGGTTCCGTCTGCGTAAAAGTCCGTCCCGTCCCCCCAGTACAACCCGTCCCGCCCGTACAGGCCGTTGGGCTGCTCCAGCCGCTCCACAATCCACCGGGGGCGGCGGCTGGCCAGCGCCGGGCAGTGCTCCCCCGTCAGGTTTTCCATGTCCCACAGGGTCCCGTCCCCGGCTCCAACCCGGTGATCGTACCCGGCGAACTCCACCGTCTGCTTTTTCGTAATCTCATCGGCGTATTTCATCTCCGGCAGTCCGATGCTCATGCTCTCACCCCAACTTCAATTTTTCTTCAACGCGCGCCAGCCGCGCCTCCAGCCTGTCCGCCCGCTCCAGCAGGCCCTGGATCATCCGGGTGTTCAGAGCGATGAACTCCGGGTATTTCAGGTACAGCTCCTCTCCCTCCCGCACATACCCGGCAAAGTCCCCTTCGCCCAGTCCGGCGCACTCCATGGCCCGCCGGACACCCTGGGCGGTAAAGCCCAGGTGAACCGGCCCGGCCTCCCCCTCGCTGTCGTACCGGTAAGCGCAGGGGGCCAGGTTTTGAAACAGCTTTTGATACTTCTCCCCGACGGGGGCCATATCGTGCTTTTTCCCCTCGTCGGAGCTGGAGGCCAGGGAGCCGTAGACGGTGGTCAGGTAGGCGGCGCTCCAATATCTGTCGCCGGTTCCCAGGGTAATATCGCTTGAGGATGTGGAAAAATGGTCTGCGAAAAAGTCGTATCGCGTGCCGTTTGCAGTCACATAGCAGAAATTCGGCACGGCGTAAACGCCGTTTGTGCCGTCCCCCGTACTCCAGGCGCAGCGCAGGGCCGCGCCATTGTCGGTGACCACCACCTCGTTGCTGCCGTCGGAGGATGCCATGTGCATAGCCTCGCTGTCGTCGTTGGCGGAGGTGGTGAAGCCCAGGTAGCCGCCCACATCGGTGCTGTCCACCGACTTGTAGATCTCCAGATCGCCCCCCAGCTTGATATAGCTGGCCAGAATCTGCCCGGTAGAGATACACCCGCCGTTGATCACCGTGGAGCCGTCGGCCAGGCTGCTGGTAAAGGCCACCCCCTCTAGGGTTTGCTCCACCGTGTTGATATTGCCCTCGGCGTCGCTGATTCTGCTCTCCAAGCTGCTGGCCGTCTGGGTCAGGGTAGAAATGTCTCCTTCGGCGCTCTCCACCCGGGCGGTGATGTCCTCCGCTGTCTGGGTCAGCGTAGAAATGTCCCCCTCCGCGTTTTCCACCCTGGCCTCAATTTCCTCCGCCGTTTGCGTCAGCGTAGAGATGTCCCCCTCGGTGCTCTCCACCCTGGCCTCGATTTCCTCCGCCGTCTGCGTCAGGATAGAGATGTCCCCCTCGGCGTTTTCCACCCGGTCTGTGATGGCCTTCGCCGTCTGTGTCAGCCAGGAGATGCTCTCTTCCACCTCGCTTGTGATTTCCGCCAGCCCGGTCTCATTAAAATTGCTGCTGTCCAGATTGCTCAGGGTGTAGCGCAGCTGCTCCAGCACCATGTACAGGTAGCTGGTCATGCGCTCCATCTTCTGATTGATGCTCTCCTCCCCGGTGAACTGGGGAAAGCTGGCGTCCACGTTCAGTAAATCCGATGGCATTCCAGCACCGCCCCCTTTTTTGCCCTACTGCACCGCCGGGCGCAGCCCGGCATACAGCAGCTTCCCGTCAAAGGCCCCGCCCCGGTAGGCCATCATCAGCAACCGCGCCATATCGGCGCTCAGGTCAATGACGGCCCGGCCCGTCTCGTCCTCCCCATAGTCGTCCAGGATGCCTGCCAGGCGCAGTTTGCGCAGGGCCATGCGCTGCTCCCGCTCCGGCAAATCTTCCAGGTATTTGTATCGCATCGGCTTATCCCTGCCCCAGCGTCTGGGCGAAGCGGTAGAGTACCGTCACCAGCTGCTCCCTTGTCAGGTAGTCCTGCCAGGCCCCGTTGAATTCCCCATCGCTGATGCCGCTGACCAGCCCCTGCGCCACGGCCCACTCCCTGGCCTGCTGGCTGTATGCGCTGGCGTCGTTGTCCTGGAGCTCGGCGCGCAGCTGGCTCCACAGCTGTTTGAACGTTGAAAGATTCATTTCCTCGTCCTCCTCATTTGATTTTTCCGCCGGCTCCCCGGCGGTTACGGTTTGCGTTCCCCCGGCGCCCAGGCCGGCGTGAAAGACCGTCCACAGGCTCTCGTCCCCGGAGTCGGCGTTCCAGCCCACGATACCGGGGCAGAGCTTGCCGGTCACATCGTAGTGGCGGATGACGTGTTCTGCATCGATTCCATACCGCTCCATCAGCTCCCGCAGCAGGGCGCTCCCCCGCTCCAGCACGGCCTGGGTGAAGCTCCAGCTGCCGTCGTTGGCGGCGGCCGCCTTGCCGGAACTGTTGGTGGAGCACAGCTCCACGCCGATGCTGTTGGCGTTTTTGCACGCGCCGTACAGCCCGCCCCCTTTGGTGTTCAGCCTGCTTCCCCCGCAGTGCCAGCAGTAGCGGTTGTCCAAATCCGGGTTATACTGCACCGCCGTTTCATCGTCCACGATGAAGTCGGCGCTGGCCTGGTTGTCCGTGGAGGCAAAGTAGGCCGCCACGTTGGCCGCCGCCCCCGCCCTGGAGGTGGTGCCCGCCGTGTAGTGTACCACAAGGTATTCGATGTTCCGCCCCGCTTTGGCCGTGGTATTGTGGGCGCTGGTTTTCTGCACAATGTCCATCCAGCCGCCCCCTATTCCCAGTCCGCTTCCGGCAGGCCGGTGGCCATGCTGGTCAGCAGGCTGGCCACACCGGCCAACAGGGCCGTACCCAGCACGGTTTTCCAGTCCACCGCCGCGATGGTGGCCGCCGCCGGCAGCAGCGCCGCCGCCGACTGGCAGAAGGTTCTCAGCGCCCGGATGGACGCCGCTTTCAAAAATTGGTTCATGATTATAACTCCTTTCCCGCCTCCGGCCGGGGCGGCTGCCCCGCCCGGCCCTCCAGCGCGGCGATGCGCCGGCTGGAATCCTTCACCCGCTCCTCCAGCGCCGGGATGCGCTCGGCAAAACCGTTGTGCCGGCGCACCTCCCTTGTCAGCTCCTCCAGCCTGGCCTCGGTCACCGCCTGAGCCACCTGGATGTTCTGCTCCACCCGCCGGTTGGAGCGCAGATTGGTCAGAATGACCCCCAGCAGGGCCAGCCCCCCGGTGATGCAGGCCGCGATTACCGTCTCCATACGCTCTCCCTTCTACTCCGTCTCCATCCTGTGACCCGCCTCCGGCCTCAACAGGCATCTGGGCATCAACACCTCCGGCGCATTGACCAGCAGATACAGCCACGCGCTGGAACAGGAGGCCTCCCAGACGTGCATCTCCCATGGCATCTCCCCGTAGGTGGCGGTCACATAGAGCACTCCGCCGCTGCCACCTTCGCACTGCTGTAGCGCGATACAGGTGTCCACATATTCCCGGGCCAAATCCCCCTGCCCCAAAGCCAGAGCCAGGGCAGCGAAACCCAGGGTGCCCTCGCTCCATACAAGCTCCGGCGCACCATCATAGTCGTCTGTATTGTCGCTGTAGGGCTTGAAGCCGGAAAAGGTCTCCTCGGAGGAGTAGGTCTGGTTGTACCGGTTCTCCTCGCTGCTCTCCACAATGGACACCCCCTCCACCAAAAAGGCGTCCAGGGCGGTCTCCAGGCAGCTCTGGGCAAACTCCCGGCTGACGGCGCTGAGACTGGTCAGCCCCGCCCAGGTGGTGCAGTCCAGGGCCCATGCCTCGTCGGTCTCGTCCACGCGGACACCCTGGCAGAATCGGCCTTCATCCCGAAGCCATGCGTTCTCCATCAGCTTCCGGCGGATCAGCCGCGCCCCTGTGCGAAAGCGCTTGCCCCGCAGCAGCAAAGCGCAGCCCTCCAACCCTTGCAGGGCGGAGCACTGGTGCTCGATGCTGCACCACTGGATGTCCTCGTCCGTCCAGTTGTAATCGTTGTCATAGCTGCCGTGGCCGCCCAGCAGCAGGCCATAGCGGGGGTCGTCCTCGTCGGTGACCTGCATACTCAGCAGCCAGTCCCCGGCCTTCTCCGCCATCTCCAGCCAGTCCGCTTTGTCATCCTCCTCGAACTCCAGGTTCAGCAGGGCATAGCAAATGCCCCAGAGCACCCAGCCAACCGCGCCGGTGCGGATATAGTCCTGGAACAGGCGGCCAATGTACAAATCGTAGGAAAACACCCAGCTGCCGTCCTCCCGCTGGTCCTCTTTCAGCCGGTGCAGCATCTCCTCCACAATGTCCTGCTCTCCCGCCACAGTGAAGACCAGCAGGGCCAGCCCCACGTCGTACAGCCAGCAGCGGAAATTCAGCAGATAACCATACAGGCCGTTGGCCGTGTTCCCCTCCTTGTCGTATTGGGGGTCGCCCTCCGGAATGAGATAGGAGGCCGGATAGCGGTAAAACTCCGAATACCCGCAGCCCGTCAGCCCCACCGTCTTCTCGCTGTCCAGGCTCTTAATCCGCACGATTTTCTTCCCCGTAAAGGAATAGGGAAACGCAAAATAGCCCATGCCTTATCCCTCCTTCTCTACAGTGCAGCTGTCCAGCCGTGTCCCACTGAGATTATAGGTCTCCAGCGTCACCGCGCTGTCCTCCACCGTCATCACCGTATACATGGGAGCGGGGTCGTCTATCGTCACTTGGCTCCAGTCGGCGTCGGTGTAGTCGGCAGAGCAGTATTTGCAGCCCGTACAGGTGCCGGTGGTCAAGAACAGCTTGCCGGGGGAATCCGTGCGGCAGAAGAAGTGCTCATGCCCGGCGATGACAAAGTCGATGTCGGAGGAAAGGATAAAGTCCGTCAGTCCCTCCCTCAATGCCGTCACCTTGGCCGTCATGCACGCCTGGCTGGTGGAGTACAAACTGTGGTGGGTCAGCAGCACCGCCCAGTCGTGTTCCTCCTCCAGGGCCTGCTCCATCACGGAAATGTGGTAGTCGCAGTCGTCGCTGTTGGTGTCCAGGGCGATGAACAGCACCCCGTTGAAGGTGTACCAGAAGTCGGCCACGCTGCCCCCGTCTGCGTTGGGCAGGCCGTAGTGTCCAAAGAAATGGGCGTCCTTGTCGTGGTTGCCCCGAATGGCCGCCACAGGGACGGTCTGGTTGGCCGCCAGCATCCGGTATTGGCTCTCCTGCAAGGTGGTGTCCACAATGGCGTCGGTCATGTCCCCCAGACAGACGATCTCCGCCGCCCCCAGGGTCCCGGCCAGGGCCTCCACCGTGTACCAATTCTCAGCGTCCCCCTCGTCGATGAGCTGAGGATCCCCCGCCAGCAGGAACACCGTGCTGTCCGGGCAGTTCACCGCCCCGGCGGCCGTGCAGTCGTTTCCCTCCACGGTAAAGCCGTAGCTGCTCCCCAGGGCGGCCTCCACCGTGGCATGGTAGGTTCGGTATCCCGTAGCAAGGATACTGCCGGATACCGTCTGCTCCTCCCCATTGAAGCTCAAAGTGCAGTCCTCCGGGAAGTTGCTGGTCCAGGTCAGCAGCAGCTCCCCCTCCTGAACCCCCGGCTGGGTAATCAGGTTTTCAATCCATGCCTCCGGCTCCTGGGGCAGCTCCGGCGGGTCCTCCTGCAAGTCGTCCAGGGTAACGTCCCCGTCGTAGTAAATGGTGGCCTGCCCCCCCTGTCCGACGGGAATCCAGTATTCCACGTCGGCCAGGATGCTCAGTTCCGCAGCGTAGTCGGCGTAATAGGGCAGGGCGTTGTCCAGCGCCGTGTCGTCCCGCAGCTGTGGCTTCAGGGTGTAGGTCTCGGCGTACTGGAAGGTGGCTCCGTCCACCGTCTCCCCAGTGGTCACGGTATCGGGCAGATTGTCTACGTCTACCACCGTCCCGTCCTCGTCCAGCCAGTCGTAGTATTTCAGGGTAAAGCCCTTGATCCCGTTTTTCCCGTTGGAGTTGATTTCTACATCCTTGCGGTACCAGTAGGTCACCGTCTTGGTAATGGTGTCCTCGTCGGTGCCGTAGTAGTCGGTCTCTTTGTAATAAGTCTCAGTGCGCCAAGTGCCGTCGTCGTGAAGGGCGCACACCGCCACGCGGTACTTCATGTCCAGCCAGGTGGTCACTTCCACCCCCAGGTACTTGGCGGCCTCGCCGGTGTTCTGGTGCTTGCCGGAACACACCCCGGCGTAGGTCTCGTCATAGAACTGGTCGCAGCAGATATACATGGGGTAATTGATTGTGGCATCCTCCGGCATTTCTGCCGCGCCGAACACCCGCCCGGTGTAGTCCTCGTCGTAGTCCTCTTTGAACAGGGGCTGCACCTCGAAGTCCCCGGCATCCATCTGGGCTTTGAGGAAGGCCAGGGCATTCTCCGCCGCAGTCTGGTATTTCTCGTCCTGAAAGGCCGCGTTCATCAGGAACTCCCCTTCTCGTACACCCGCACAGCCTTGAAGTACGCCTCATAGAAGCTGTTTCCGTAGCTGCCCAGGCTGACCTCGGTTTGGTTGGCAAAGGCGGACGTAGATTCGCCTACCAGCTCCCCGTCCACATACAGGAGCAAATAGCCCTCGCTGTCCGATTCAAAGCGCACGGTTTTCCCGGAGAAGTAGTTCCTGTCGTTGAAGCCCATATCGCTCTCCCAGGCCCCATCGTGGTAGAATGCCCAATACCCGGTCTGCCAGCGCCAAACCAGCCCCTCGTCCTTGTTGTTCCCACTGGTGTAAATCATGAAGGTACGCATATGGATGCTGGTTTCTCCGTGGGCCGTCATCTCCCCGCAGTCAATCTCAATGGCATGGTTGACGCCCCAGACGCTGCCCAGGTAACAGTACTGCCCTCCATAGGTGAAATGCAGCCCGTTTTCGGTGATTGCGCAGTCGAATAGGGTGGCCTCCCCGTCGGTCACGCTGTCCACCGCGCTGCTGGTCAAGTCCCACTGGTGGGTCAGTGTCCAGCCGTCCCCCGTGGCAGGGATGGTCACGCTCTGGCTGTCCGTGTACTCTGTGCCGCTGAGGGTGCAGGTGGCGGTGTACACCGTCTCTCCGTCCTCGTCCTCTGTGGCCGCCGTGGTCTGGCTGGTCACGGTGCAGCTGATGGTCTGGGTGTTCCCGCAGTCGGAGCAGACGAAGGTTGCCGTGCAGCTGCTGTAATCCTCCGCCCAGGTGAAGCTCACGCTGTAGCTGTGCTCGTGGTCTGTGGCCTCCTCGTCCACCTCCGCCGGAAGGGAGCAGTAGCACACGATCAGGGTGGTGGCGTCCTCCTCCAGCCCGGACAGGGTGATACCGATGTAATAGTTGCCGTACATCACCCACTCTACCGTGGCGTCGCTGTCCGATACCACCGCCCCGGTGTCCGGGTCTGTCGTGTGCAGGTGATAATAGGGCCTGCTCTCATAGGCCATGGAGAAGTACAGCGTCCCATTCCCGGTCAGCTCCCCGAACTCGATGCAGCAGTCGAAGTCGCCGGTACAGGTTCCCTTCAGGCTCTCCAGCCACTCCTCCACGGTTCCCCGGAAGCCGTGCTTGACGGCGATGCCGTAGGCCGTGATGTAGGCGGCCCGGCGGCACGGCCCCGGCGGGGCGGCCCCCCGGATTGGCCTTCCGTATGGTTCCATTGTCGCTCCCCCTCTCTTTCTTCCGGCCCCTCCGGGCGGGGAGGACTTTCACTCTCCCGCCCGGAGCGCCGCTCACAGGGCATCTGCGGGCCGGTAGCTGTCTGCGTACCAGCGCATAAACTCCCCGTACTGGCTGTTGAACATCTCCATGGTGTTCTGGTATTTGCTGTACTCCCCGTTGGCAAAGTCGATCATGGCCGCCAGGTAGGAAAGATACAGCTTGTCGTGGGGCGGCCTGGCCATCAGCTCGGTTTCCAGATCCTCCTGGCAGTCGTAGACCGTCACCTCGTCCACCGCCTGAAGCAGCACGTTCAGCTGCACCATCCCCTCGCATTGGCTGACCCAGTGGGTTTTCAGCTCGTCGCTGAAGGCGTTGGGCTTCATGTCGTCGGCCAGCACCAATACTGTCCCCAGTGTCATCAGGCGATCAGGGCGGTGCCGCCGCTCACGCCGCCCACGGCGAAGGCCCGCCAGTCGTTGAACCCGGCGGTGAAGCGGGCGTAGCCCTTCCACACGTTGGCGTCGTTGCCCGCCAGCTCGCTGCGCACCTCCAGCTCCACCCGATCCAGCCACACGGCGCTGCCGTACTCGTCATTGTACCGGCTGTCCACCAGCACCCAGGGCCGGGTGCCGGAGGTGATGTACTGGTTCAGATAGGGCCACACAATCACATTCCAGCGGCCGAAAGTGTAGTTAAAACCGTTGTTGGCGGTGGCGGGATCCTTGTCCGCGCCGATGGCGGCGAAGATCTCCTTTTTCAGATAATAGTCGTTGGGAATCAGGATGGTGCCGGGGGCCACGTCCAGGATCTCGTCGTTGTCCCCCCGGAAGTCCTGCATGGCGGTCTCCATGGCGGCCAGTGCGTCGTTGGAAAACTCATCGCTGAACAGGTTGGACTGCTCCAGCTCCCCCGCCTTGCTGGGGTGGGCGGTGGAGAACAGGCACAGGCCGTCGGCGGCGGTGGTATCGAACGCCTGGCCGCTGAAGGTCATGCTCTCCTCCCCCTGGATGGCCGCGCCGAACAGGGCCGCGCCGAACTTCTCCCGGGTGCGGTAGTAGGCCGCAATGAAGGAGGCCGGCTGCTTCTTCAAATCCATCAGCTTGGAGTCGTCCACAATCTCCCTGGACAGGGAGAAGCTGTTTTTCCAGGTCATGTGCTCCATGAACTTGGAGTACCCCTCCTGGACGCCGTCCACCGGGTAGTCGCCGTTCTCCCCCACGGCCTGGAAGCTGTTCATCCCCGTCAGGGTGGTCAGCTTCTCCCCCCAGTGTTTGCTGCTGCTCATGTTGAACAGCTCGGGCAGCATGGAGGACTGCTCAAAGGCCTCCCCCCGCTTCTCCAAAAACAGCTTGATCGGCTCCTGGCTCTTGCCGAACACCGAGTCCTGCAGGCCGCTGCCCTCCGTAAAAGTAATATTTGCCATATTAAATCCTCCTCCTTACCGCTTCTTAAAATCGAACCCGCGCCCTGACCCCGTCCTCCGCCACATGCACCACCTCGGCCACGCCGCCGGTGGTGGTGGCGGTCAGGGTCAGGCCGTCGGCGCCGACGCTCACCAGGTCGCCGGGCACAAGAGCCGCCAGGGACACGCTGCCCGGGGCCTCAAAGATCATGTCGCTCCCCACCCGGAGCACGGGGATGATTTCCCCCTCCTGGCAGGCCTCGTCCCGCTGGCACATGGACAGATAGCTGGGGGCGGTTGTGCCGCCGCACAGGGCCAGCAGCCCGCCGGACAGGGTCAGCAGCATCCCCGCCTTGGGGGTGATGGCCCCGCAGGGCAGGTATTCCACCCCCGGCACCCGGTTGTCGTCGGTGCTGTAAAGATAAAACGCCATATAAAAAACTCCTTTCCTTTTCCGGCCCTACGTCCGCTTCCGCTTGGCGTAGTGGGCCTGGATCTCGCTGTCGGTCACGCCGGGGTTAAAGGCCCGGTACAGTTCCCGCACCTCTGCGGGCACCTGCACCGCCCCCGCCCCCCGGGTGGTGGTCTGCTGCAAGTGATTTTTCCCCACGGCGGCGTTGACCGCCGCCTGCCGGGAGGCCGCCGCCGCCGACTGCACCAGCGCGTCGTAGTTGGCCAGCTTGTAGGCGTCGGTCAGGGTGTTGCCCTTCTGCACCAGGCGGTACAACTCCTTGTAGTTGGGCTGCCGGGCCAAATCGGCCAGGCTGCGCACCTCCGGGTTCAGCTGGGAAATCTGCCGCAGCTGCTCCTCCACCTTCAGTTTGGCCTGCAGCTGTTCCGCCTCCCGCCGGGCGGCCTCGGCCTGCCGCTTTGCCTGTTGAACCTGGGGCAGCCGGTCGATGGCCGCCCGCAGGCGCTCCGGCATGGGGGCCGGGCCGTCCCGCTCCGCGTCCTGCCGGGCCGGGCCATCCTGTGGAAGCGTTTGCCCCTGGGCCTGTTGCTGGGCCGCCTGTTTGACGCCTGCCGGGCCGAGAACCGCCCCCTGCGGGGCCGACGCGCCCTGCCCCGCCGCCGGGCCGGAGCCGCCGCCCGGCTCACCCCCGGCAGCCTGGGACGGCTGCGCCGCCGCAGCTTGACTGAACTCGCTCATGAAACCCTCCTCTCTCATTCCGGGTCCTCCCCTTTCCGTGGCCGCGGGGAGGCCCGTCTTTCCGTGGAAAGGGCCGTCACTTCCCCTCCCGCAAATCGTCGCCGGTTTTCACCTTGCTCTTGCCCTTGCGGCTCTTGTCCGCCGCCGGGGCGCCGACCTTCTGCGCGCCGGCATTCTGGATCCTGCCCGCGTATCCGTTCTCTTTCATGCTCTCACCTCCCGCCGGAAAATTCCTCCGGGAACCCCCGAACCGGCGGACAAAAGCCCTCCCGGCCGCCGCCGGTTTCAGGGCGTTCCCTCCGGCCACACGCTTATCCTACCACCCCC
>JAJPXI010000162.1 GCA_021205585.1 Oscillospiraceae bacterium | reverse complement strand
ACCCTCAAGGGGTATGCCCGCGCCTTACGGCGCTCCTGATCCTGCACTTTTTGCGCGGGGCTGTGCCTATCGGCCATCGCCCCCTGCATTTGCGCTAAAGAGGAATTGGCCATTCGGCCAGCGCTTCAACGCCTTCTTTTGTCGCAAAATTTCTCGCCATCCGCTCTTGCCAATTTAATCAGTCCTTCCCTAAAAACAGATTTTCGCCTGAATAGAGGGGCGTTGCAGAGTTTTCCCTGCAACGCCCCATTTTCGTTCACAAATTGTTTACAATTCAAACTACTGGAGTAGTATTGACATCCGGGGCGGGCTGTGCTATGATTGTAGCATAAACTATTGCAATAGTTTCAGAAGGGATTTGATTTTATGACAAAACTCTTTGACTCTGAACTGAAGGTCATGACCGTATTGTGGGAGGAGGGTGATAAAACCGCAAAGCAGATTTCCGACATCCTGAAAGAAAAAACCGGATGGAACATGAACACCACCTACACCGTCATCAAAAAGTGCATCGCCAAGGGGGCCATCCAGCGCACCGAGCCAAATTTCATGTGCCACGCCCTGGTGGAAAAGCAGGCGGTGCAGCAAGCGGAGACGGAGGAGCTGCTGGGCAAGCTGTTCGACGGCTCCCCCGACCTGCTCTTTGCCTCCCTGCTGGGGCACCGGAAGCTCACCCCGGCGCAGATTGAAAACCTGCGCCGGATGGTGGATGATCTGGATTGAGGGGGCCGCCTGTATGAGCCTTCTGCAAATGAGCGCGGCTGGCAGTGCGCTGATCCTCTGCGTGGCGGCCCTCCGGGCCCTGACCCGGCGATGCCTGCCCAGGCAAACCTTTTCGCTGCTGTGGCTGGCCGCCGCCCTGCGCCTGCTGCTGCCGGTGTCCATCCCCCTGCCCGTCAGCCTCCCGGTCAGCGTCTCCGCCTCCCTGGGCGCGGATACGCTCCAAAGCGCGGCTGCCGAGGCCGCCATTTCCTCCTCCGGCCAGGCCCTTCCGGCTTCTGCGGCCGGCGCGGGGAATGAAAGCCTGTCCGCCGGAACGGAGGGGATTCCCCTGTGGGCGGCGCTCTGGCTGGCGGGGAGCGTCTGCCTGGCGCTGGGGTTTGTCCTGCTCTACCTGCGCGGGATGCGCCGGTTTCGCGCGTCCCTGCCCGACGAGACCTCCGGCGTGCGCGACTGGCTGGCCCGGCATCGTCTGCTCCGGCCCCTTCAGGTGCGCCGCTCCGATTTGATCTCCTCGCCCCTGACCTACGGCATTCTGCGCCCGGTCATCCTGCTGCCCAGAGAGACGGAGGACGCCGCCCTCCGGTATGTGCTGACCCATGAATATGTCCACGTCCGGCGCTTCGACGGGGCAGCAAAGCTGCTCTTTGCCGCCGCCCTGTGCCTGCACTGGTGGAACCCCCTGGCCTGGCTGATGGCGGTTTTGGCCAGCCGGGACATGGAGTTCTCCTGCGACGCCCAGGCGCTCCGCATCCTGGGGGAGGGGGAGCGCGCGGCCTACGCCCGGACGCTCCTTGACATGGAGGAGCGCAGGACATCTCCCATAACGTTTTCCAATCATTTTAGTAAAACTCCCATGCAAGAAAGGATTGAAGCCATTGTGAAATTCAAAAAATCTTCGACTCTGTCAGTTATACTGGCCGTTGTTCTGGCATTGAGTTCTATTACGGCCTTTGCCGCCCCAAGCGAAAATTCCGCCGATCCCTCCGCCGGAGGCGCAACCGAAACGTCCGCCGGTGAAACGGAACATGAGAGCGGAGAAGTTGTGGTTCTGGATGGCGAAATCGGACAGACGTATGTCATTGACGATTTGATTTTTGAAATCGTTTCCGATGAGGAAATCAACCAAGTGCTTTCTGATTCCAAAAGCCAAACCAGGGCCAGCACCAGAAGGTGGAGCATCGACCTAACGGGCGACTCTATGAGCAAGAGTTTTGCCGTTACTTCCTCGTATCCCTATGCCAAGGTATGGATTCAGAACAGCGGTTCCAGCGACATTATTTTCACAATTACCAAAGGCTCCTCTACTGGGACGGTTGTCGGCGGAAAATCCTACAAAATTGCGGCTGGTACTTCTCTCAACGTGTGGAGTTCAAACAAATGGTCTGCTGGAACCTACTACGCAAACTTCACCAGCGGTAAGGCCGATATGGTCGGCGTAGCCGCCTGCCGGGTCGCCTCCACGATTGCGGAGCTGGACATTTAGGGGGTGGCGCGTTTCCCTGAAAACGCCCGGTGGCCGGGCCGATACGGACAGCTACCGCCGGGCCGCCCTGAACCTCAAACCATAATAAGAAAGGATTGAAGCGACTATGAAACGTCAACAAATTTCTGCCCTGGCCTTTGTGCTTGCGGCGTCCCTGGCGGCAGGGGCCGTTACGGCCTTCGCCGCCGCCGCCCCTGCGGATGCGAACGGTTCCGTGAACAGCGCCGTTGACGCCGTGGATACGGGAGATTCCGCAGACAGCGCCGCCGGTACGGAGGAACAGGCCGCCATCGCGACCGAGCCCAAAGGCTATGTGTCCGTCTCCTACGCGTCCACCGCGTCTATCGAAGACGAATCGTTCCAGGAGTGGATGGAGGAAGAGGAGTACACAACGGTGGGCTGGCACTACGTCAGCGGCGATTTGATTTTTGAAGTCGTCTCCGACGAGGAAATCGACCGGGCCGCCGCCGGGGACAGCGCCCTGAGCGCGGAACTGTCGGGGGACGCCGTCAGCCAGTCGTTCCGGGTCACGCAGTCCCAGCCGTATGCCAGAGTATGGATTCGCAACAGCGGCTCCGCCGAGCTTGTGTTCACCATCACCGAGGGCTCTCCCGACGGCTCCGTGGTTGCCGGGCACTGCTTCCGCATCCCGGCCGGGATGTCCCTGAGCGTGTACACCTCCAACAAATGGACCGCCGGCACCTACTATGTGAACTTCACCAGCGGCCAGGCCGACATGAGCGGCGTCGCCGTCTGCCGGACCTTCGAGACAGACTCGCAACTGTACGGCGTCGATTGATACTGATTCTCATCTAAAGCGCATTTAATCAGTGCTTCCTTAAATAAAACTCCCTGAAAGGCAGGCATCCGCCTTTCAGGGAGTCAATTTTTTAAGGCAGCACCGCACAGAGCGGGCTGCGGGCGGCTTATGCGGTCTGCCGCAGTCCTCATTCATTTGCGTTTCTTCATGAGAATCAGTATCAGGCGTACCGGCGCAGCAGCTCCGGGGCGATATAGTTCTGGTAGGCCATGCCGTACTTGGAGAAGGAGGTCTTGTACACCCGCTCCCTGGAGAGGAACCGCACCATCCACATGGGGATGCCGCCGGAGGTTTTCAGCTCCATCAGCACCTGGTTCGGCTCCAGCAGGGCGGTGCCGCCCCTGTCCCTGTCCAGGGTCAGCTCGTGCTGGCGGAAGCGGATGTTCTCGTCCAGGGTCACCCGGAAATCCCCGCCCTCCAGGGGGTAGTAGGCCTCCCGCTCGTAGGAGAGGAACACGGCGGGGTGCAGGGTGCGGTAAAACTTCAAAACGTACTCGATTTCCCGGGCAATCTGGCTGCGCTTGGGGAAGCTCTCGCTGCCGGTCAGGCAGGTCAGGGCTTGCTGGCAGGGCAGGGAGACGCGGCGCTTGTAGACCACGCTCTCGTACTTCTTTTTCAGCTCCACGAACACCTTGTCCTCCGGCCCGGCGGGGCCGTAGCTGCGCACCCGCAGCTTTTCCTTGTACATGGGCTTTTCGATGCTGTGGCGGATCATGCAGAAGGTGTCCGTGTCGTAGTACAGGTTCCGAATGTCCGAGTGGCCGAACTGGTCCAGCTGCATATGGCCCTCCATGGCCTCCAGCAGGCGCTGGCGCTGCTGGCGGTTCAGCATATATTTCAGCTCGTAGCGCTTAAATGTCATCTGTGTGCCCATATAATCATCCCCCGGCTTTCGTTTTACAGGATTTTTACGCAGACTTTACGTTGCCTTTACTATACCACGTCAGCCTGAATGGATTCTGAAGAAACCGGGGGAAGTTTTTGAACTTTTTGTAACGGGCCGGTTCGACCCTTATTCCGGCACGGCCACGGAGGACAGCACCTCTTCAATAATCTGCTGGGGGGAGATGCGCTGGGTTTTGGCCTCGTGGCTGAGAATCAGGCGGTGGCCCAGGACAAAGGGGGCCATATACTTCACGTCGTCGGGGATGACGTAGCCCCGGCCCCGGAACAGGGCCAACACCTTGGCGGAGGCGTTCAGGGCGATGGAGCCGCGGGGGGAGCTGCCCAGGAGCACCTTGGCGTGGCTGCGGGTGGCGGAGACAATCTGGACGATGTACCGCTCCAGCTCCTCGGAGATAAACACCGCCTCGGCCAGCTCCCGCAGCTGGAGCACCTCTTCCTTGGTGATGACGCTTTTCAGCTCCTTCTTGGCCTTGCTCCCGTTGTGGATAATGGTGCGCTCCTCCTCCACGGTGGGGTAGCCCATGGCGATTTTAATCAGAAAGCGGTCGATCTGCGCCTCCGGCAGGGGGTAGGTGCCAAAACTCTCCAGGGGGTTCTGGGTGGCCATAACCATGAAGGGCTCGTCCAGGGTGTAGGTGGTGGAGTCCACCGTGACCTGCTTTTCCTCCATGGCCTCCAGCAGGGCGGCCTGGGTTTTGGCGGAGGCCCGGTTGGTCTCGTCGGCCAGCACCAGGTTGCTCATCACCGCGCCGGGGCGGAACTCAAACTCCCCGGTCTTCTGGTTGTACACGGAGAAGCCCGTCACGTCGGAGGGCATCAGGTCGGGGGTAAACTGGATGCGCTTGAAGCCGCAGTCCACGCTGCGGGCGATGGCGGAAACAAGGCTGGTTTTGCCCACGCCGGGCACGTCCTCCAGCAGGACGTGGCCCTTGGCCAGCAGGGCCAGCAGCACCAGTTCCACGCTCTGGCGCTTGCCGATGATGACGGTTTCCACGTTGGCGATGACCTGGTTGATTTTTTCCGCGGCGGCGGCTGCGGCCTCGGCGCTGATTTTTTGTTCTTCCATGATTTTCTCCTCCTATAAGACAAAATATTTAATCAGGTAACGGACGACGCCGGAATTTTTACGGTACAGCCGCAGGAAGGCGGGGTAGAAGTCGGCGTACCTCTGGCACAGTCCCTCCGGGGGGTCTGCATAGCCGTATCTGGTCTGCAAATACTGGCCGGTCATCTCCTCCAGATCCAGCTGATCCCCCAAATAGCGCTCCAGCTTGCCGCCGTTCTGCTCCAAATATTCCAGCTCGGTCTGCTGCCGCCCTCTGGGGCAGCCCAGGTGCCGGAATTTTGACAGGTAGAAGCGATACAGGCCCACCAGCTGTTCCCTGGGGCTGCCCCGCATAATCTTTTTTATCCGCCGTTTTCGCAGCCGTATCCGGGTTACGGGAATCAGCACAAGCAGCGCCACCACCAGAACGATAATCAGCACCACCAGCCAGGTCATTTTCTTCTCATAGCTGACGCTGCTCAGGGTTTCGGTGTTGTTTTCGGAGTTGCCGGCCAGGGGCGCGGTGTCCTCCCCCTCCTCCTCTTCGGGGGGCTGGGAGGTCAGGTCTTCGTCCTCCTCCTCGTCCTCCTCGTTGGCGGTCTGCTCCTCGTCGGTGGCCTCGTCCTCCAGCAAATCGTCGGGGATGGGGTACTGCTGGGCGATGCCCACCACGTCAAAAATCTCATAGCTCATGTATTTTGTCAGCAGCGTAATGTCCACGGTGGGCGGGTTCAGGGGGCGCACGATGCCGAACCAGCACAGCAGAGCCAGGCCCACGCTGAGCGCGCTGACCAGGCAGCCCACGGCGAAAAAGCGGGTGAATTTGGGGGCCACGGTGCTGCTTTTCAGCGCGTTGCGCCGGTACTGCCGCAGCAGGAACAGCCCCAGCAGGGCGGCCACGAACAAAACGGTGCACCAGGTATGCACGGCGAACTCCAAAAAGGTCAGGCAGGCGTTCAGGCCGATGCCGATCAAAAAGAGGATAGCCGTGCCAATCCGGCTGCGGGTCAGCAGGAAGGTGATGCCCGCAATCAGCGGGGCGCAGATGTAGTAGATGTACACGGCGGTGGGGCTGTCCTCGGTGTCCACGATGTCGATTCCGGCGGCGCGCATATGCAGGAAGAACACCACGGCGATGGCCAGAAAGCCCAGGATGAACGCCGCCATGGTCACCTTGTTGTAGCTGCCCAGGTAGCAGTAGAGCAGGGTAACGGCGCAGAACAGGAAGCTGACATACCAACCGGAGCGAATCCAGTCCGGGATGTAGAAGCCCTCGGCGAAGTTGATGACCAGGGCGCTGGCGGCCAGCAGGCACAGGACGGCCTCCAGGCCGTGGTATTTCCAGAAGCTTTTCATCCCAGCACCTCCCCCGCGTTCTTGCCCACAAGGTAGGGGATGTCGGACCCCTGAAGCTGCATCAGCAGGGTCTGGGTTTCCTTCCGGCGGTTTTCGTCCACCTGCTCCGGCTGGAGCAGATAGAGCGCGGGGTTTTTCCGGGACTGCTTGACGTATTGCAAAGCGGCCACGACCTCCCGGTTCAGCCGGGCGGTACACAGGGCCACATTGTTGTGGCTGTGGGCACTGGCGCACCGCTGGCGCAGTACGCGAACCAGCGCGTCGCTGTTTTTATCCTCCGTCAGGTGGATATACTGCATATACTGCTGCAAATTTTCAAAATCGGTGGGGATGGTCTGGGCAAACTGCCCGTCCTCCATGGGCATGACCACGTTGTACTCCATGCCGTTCTGGCTGGCCCAGCGGCCCAGGGACATCCCGGTTTCCACCACGCCGTCCAGCATCCCCAGGGCCTCCTCCCTGCCCAGGCCCGCCGGGTCGAAGTCCAGGACGATGGACATGCCGGTGGCGGTGTAACTCTCCATCAGTTTGGTCATCAGCCCGTCGGCGTGGGCGGACAGCTTCCACTGAATCATTTTAATGGGGTCGCCCAGGGCATAGTCCCGCACGCCCACATAGTCCATGCCGGACATGGCGGAGGCCACCCTGGCGTAGGCGGACTCCTGGCTTCGCTTGTCGTCCAGAACCAGATCCTGGGGGGACACCAGCTTTGGGTTTACGAATATTTCCTGCCTGTCCCCCGCCCCGCTCCGGGCGGAGAACAGCCCCAGCAGATCCCTGGCCTCGACTCGCCGCACCCCGGCCCGGTAGACGCCCAGGTGGGGGAAGGACGCCTGGAGCTGGAAGCTCCGCTTCTCCCTGGCGGACAGGGTGACGCTCAGGGGGAACTCGTGCTCGTCCAGGCCGTGGACGTCCCCGATGAAAAAGCGCACGTTCAGCAGGGGCACGGGCAGGGGGCTGTTGTTCTCCAGCTCCACAGAAAAGGGGGACTCGTCCCCCCGCCGCAGCTCCAGTTCGTCCAGCTGGGCCTGGGCGCTGATTTTTTTGCGGATGAGCAACAGATGGACAAAGGACGCGGCGCCGCAGAACAGCAGCGCGAAGCAGGGCAGATACCCGGCCACGCCGTTGACAAACACCGCCGGATACACCGACAGCACCAGCACAACCACATAGACCAGCAGCCCCCAGGTCGGTTTAATTTTCAATCCCATCCTCTCCTATACCTAATCATTGCGAACAGCATCAGCGGCATGGCCACCACGCTGACCAGCGTATTCAGGGAAATCAGCCCAAACAAGGTGTTGATATATCCCGTCACCACCGTCACCATCCGGCACAGCAGCAAAATCCCCGCCCCCATCATGGCGCTGCCCAGCAGCAGCTCCCTGGTGTTGGAGCCGAAGATGTACCGGCACACAAAGGGCACCAGCATGGCCAGCAGGGCCACGTCCCCGGCGTAAATCTGGGCGGCGATGATCAAAATGGTGGAGCACAGCAGGCCCAGCAGCTGCATCCAGCCGATGCTGATGCCCATGCTCCTGGCCTCCTCCCTGGAAAAGGCGGTCAGGTTCATGCTGTTGCGCAGCAGAAAAATGGGGATAAAACCCACGGCCAGGGCGGCCACCATGAAAATGGCCCCGTTGAAAGTGCTGGTGCCTGAGCCGTACAGCTCCATCTCCCGCAAAATTTGCAGGTCGGTTTCGTCCTCGATATAGTAATACTGAATCTGGCTGACAATTTTGCTGACAATGCGGGTGATGATGCTGCCGGAGAGGAGCATATCGGTCACGTCGGCCCGGCCCCGCCCGGCCAGCAGGCCCACCAGGAACACCAGGGCCAGCATACCCAGCGCGCCGATATAGCCGTAGATGTAGCGTCGGGTCACCATGTAGGCGGCGGCGCTGGAATACTGCAAAACAAGGATGACGTTGGCGATCCGAATGCCGCTGGAAACGCCTAAGATGGTGGGGCTGGCGATGGGGTTGCGGAACACCAGCTGGAAAATGGCCCCGGCGATGCCCAGCATGGCCCCCAGGGCCAGCATCAGCGCGCCCCCCTGGAGGCGGCCTAGGGTTTCCTGATAGCCGTCATGGGCGAGAATCAGCTCCAGCCGCCGGTCATAGATCCCCCATTTCAGCCACTCGGCCAGCTGGAGCCGGGCGGCCAGAAACAGGTTTTTCACCGTCTGCACCGGGCTCATCAGCCCGGCGCTGCCCCGCAGGGACACATACACGCAGAACATGGCCAGCAGCACAAGGAAAAACAGCAGGAAAATGCGCCGGTTTCTCTTATTGGCGATATTATAGCCGGTTTGCGCTTTCAGAATGGACTCCATGGCGTTCCTCTTTCGTGGGTTTCTAGGGAAGCACTGATTAAATGCGTCTGCGGCGGCTGGCGGAACTTTTTCGCCATCCGCTCTTGCCGATTTAATCAGTCCTTCCCTAATGATTTTTCAAAGCCGCCCGAAAATTTCCTCGTCCGGGCCGGACAGCGCCCATTCAGCTTTTACCTCCCCTGCGGGCGCACACACAGGTGCGCCCCTACGAAAAAGATTGGACGGGGAGACGGTATATCCGGCGTGATACGGAACTGCTGTGCTGGCCGGGTGACGGCTGTATAGAAATAGGGCGTCCCATTTCCTTGTAGGGGCGCATCTATGTGTGCGCCCGCCACGGCGGCAGTTTCACCGCCGCTCCCATATGGGGGAACAAATCTGATTTTCCCTCTCCTGCCCTCAGTTAAAGCTCCCGTGGCCCGTCAGCATCCGGCTGCGGATCATGAAGACCAGGAAAATCAGGCCGCCCGCCACGTTGACCACCGAGCCGGCGTCCACAAAGCCCCGCATCATGTAGGACACGTCGAAGGCCAGGAGCATAAAAATGCCGCCCAGGCAGGTGGACACGGGCAGGACGTATTTCAAATCCTGGCCCACAAAATACCGGGCGATATGGGGAATCATCAATCCCACAAAGCTGATGGCCCCGCAGAAGGACACCACCGCCGCCGTCATAATGGTGCTCAGCAGGATGAGAACCACCCGCTCCACGCCCACGCTGACGCCCATGGCCCTGGCCTCGTCCTCGCCGAAGGCGATCACGTTCAGCCGCCCGGAGAGCAGCAGCATAATGGGCAGGGGAACCAGGGCGGGGATGGCGAACAGGAGCAGCTGGGTGGGGATGGTAATGGCCGTATAGGATCCGGCCTGGAGGCTCTCCAGTTCTGAGAGGACGGTGGTGTCGCCGTAGTTGGCCGTGTAGTAGATAAACAGATTGAGAAACGCCTCCACCGAGGTGGTGAAGATGGTGCCGCCCACCACCAGGGGGACGGTCTGGAGCTTGCCCCGGGCGGAGACCTTGGAGACAATCAGGATGGCGATAACCACCACGATGCAGCCGAAGAAGGTCAGGATGTACTGGGAATACCGCTGCCAGATGGTCATCGCCTGAACCTCCAGGGAGTACGCGTCGTAAGAAAAGGTCATGGCGGACACCATCGGGGTGTAGAAAAACAGCAGGAACACCGTCTTGCCCAATGTGCCCCCGGCCTCAATGCCCAGCATGGTGGGGCTGGCCATGGGGTTGTGGAACAGGGCCTGGAAGCAGGCCCCGGAGGCCCCCAGGGCCATTCCGGCGATCAGGGCGCTGGCGTACTGGGTCAGCCAGAAGTGGATGCCGCTTTGCAGGTGGTTGCCGGCGATCAGGTCGATCACGTCGTTGCACCGGCGCAGAAAATGCTTCATCCACCAGGCGAAGGAAAAGTTGTTGTTCATCAAGTCGCACACCAGCAGCACCGACAGGATGTAGAACACCGCCACGGCCACCCAGCACAGGATGACCCGCCGCCTCTCCTTGCCGATATGGACGCGGCGCTTTTCCGCGTTGGAAAAAAGCTGCGCGTCGCTCTCGTCCATGTTCAGCCTGATGCGCTGGTTGAGCTGGTAGCGCTCGGTCTCGGATAATTTTTTCATTCGCCCTCCAGAATGGCGTCAATCTGGGCGCTGGTCAGGGTGTAGTCATAAAAGGTCTCATAGAAGTCGGAGATATAGTCCCGAACCTCGCTCTCGGTCAGCACGCCGGACAGCCGCCAGGCGGCCCAGGCGCTCTCCAGAATGCTCTCAGCGCTGCCGGTGGCCCAGTTGGTCACGCCGCAGGGGTTGACCACCACCTCGTAGTCCCCGGAAATTTGGGTGGCGACGATGTTGCCCGCGCTGTCCCGGAAACCGTCGGATCTGAAGGTGCCGTCGGCGTTTTTAATTTCACCGTAGACAGACCACAGGCCCGTGCCGGAGTCTCGGTCTTTTTCGATGGCGGTTTTGGTCTCGTTGTCCCCGGCAATCAGGGTGGTAAATCCCTCGTTACCCAGACCTGGACCCACCATCAGCAGCTGCTGGCCCTCGGGATAATAGCCGTTGGCCGCCGAGCCGGTGATGGTCCAAGCGCAGTACTGGGAAATCAGGGGGGTAAAATACTGGGTCTTGGCCGTCACGCCATAGGAGGATGCGGCGTTGGTCACGCCGGCGTAACTTAAAAAGCTGGTGACGGTGCGGCAGGTGTTGGTGGCCCGGTTGCCGATGTAGGCGCAGCCGGTGCCGGACAGGGCCACATAGCTGTTGCTGGAAAGTTCATAGTAAGCGCTGGAGTCCCAGCCATCGATGTACAGGGTGTAGATGCCCACGGTGGAGGAGGTGGACTGGACCGCGCTCTCGTCGTCCTCGTCCTCGTCGCTCTCATTCAGGCTGTCCAGCAGGGTGTTGGCCTTGCCCGACACGTCGGAATACAGGCTGTCCGACCAGGAAATATACGCCTCGGCGATTTCTTCGGTCCCCTCGTAATTCTCTTCCATCATTTCAGCCAGGGTGGTCATAATGGTCTGGAGGTTGTCCAGGCTGGTGGGCCGGGGCAGCGTGACATATTGGATTCCATTTTCCGCAAGCTGATTCACCTGCTCATCGGTAACAGTGGTATCGCCGGTGGTCTCTACCACCGCGTCGGGGTGCAGGGCCAGAAGCTGCTCAAATTCGCTGTCCGACAGGGCCTGGATTCCGCTGCCCGACCACAGGGCGGGCACGGAGGACAGGGAGGGGAACACCTGGGCGGCCAGGCTGTTGTTCACCAGGTCGCTGTTGGTGGCGCACAGGGCATCCTCGCCTCCCAGCATCATAACCATGATGGCTACGCTGCCCACGGCGGCGATGGAGGAGGCCGCTTCCACCTCCACCGTCACGCCATACTCGTCCACTACCCGCTTGCTGGTGTCCGCGCTGCTGTCGGCTTCGTAGCTGGAACCCTGGGTGCCGGTGCCGGAGCTGCCCTCGCCGCCGTCGCTCTCGTCGGTTTTGTCCACGGTGGCGCCCTGCTGCTCTTCCTCCTCCGGCTCTTCCTCTTCTTCCTCCTCGCTCTCATCGGCGGCGACGGGGACGGTCTGCTCCTCCTCTTCTTCCTCTTCCCCGTCCTCGTCCGGCTCCTCCTCTACGGCGGTGGTTCCAACTGTGGCGGACTGCTCCACATCGCTGTTTTCATTATAGGTCAGCTGTGTGCCGGAGTCGGAATTGGCCTCCTCTCCGGTGGACAGCTCCTCCGTCTCGTCCCGCTGGCGCTCGGCCTCCTCTTCCGCTTCCAGGGGCACCAGGTCGTCGCTCTCCTCCTCGTTGTCCTCCTGGTTGTCCTCGGGGTGAAAATTCTGATCCGGGTCGATGTCGGCATTTTTATAAAGGTTGTAGATAATCTGCTCCAGCACGTCGCTGTACCGGCAGCCGCTGATGGAAACGCACAGCGCCAGGCACAAAAGCAGGGCGGTCAGCCGTTTTGCCGTTTTCATGAGGACACCTCCGCGAAATTCTTTCATTACGTTTATCCTTCTGCCCCAGCTGCATCGCCGGTTGGGTGGATGCAACCCGTCATTTCCTTTGTAGGGGCGCACCTGTGTGTGCGCCCCTACGGAAAAGCTGAAAACATTCGTTCCTACCCAGCCGACACCCGCCGCATGGCTGCACTTTGCGGAAAACAGCTTTCACACTCTTTTTTGTTCCCTTGGCTTCATGAGACAGAGTCCTGGTTTCACAGGGCCCTTTCTCCCAAAGCCAAAAACGATTTCCCCGCAGCCCCCGCAGGCGGCAAAATGCCTGCGGGGGCTGCGGAAAGAAGGAAGGAAGAAAAACTCTTTTTTCTCCCCCGGAGCCGGGCGGAAGCCCGGCTCCGGGATCAGATTCGCAAGCCGAAACTTTTTATCAGCTTTTGAACGGTACCTCTGGGGGGTTAAAGCAAACCTGCCGTTACGGCGCAGCGGTACAGGAAGGCGACCATCTGGGAACGATCGCAGGTACCCCTCCCGTTCAGGGTACCGTCGGCGCTGGTATCATCGGTGGGCGCAACGGTCCCTGCGGTCACGTCGACGCTGCAAGCCCACAACACGGCGTCATAGGCGTAGTTGCTCGTGCTCAGGTCGCTGAAGGGGTTGTCAATGTCAACCTCCTCACTGCCGCCAAGCCAGTTGTACAGCATGAGGATCGCGTCCTGGCGCTGGATGTCCTGCCCGTAGCCGAACACGCCCTGTTTGGTCACAGTGCCGTCGCTGCCCACAGTGGGCGCGGTGGTACCCACGAGGATGCCCTCCTGGTAGCACCACAGGATGGCGGCATAGGCGTAACTGCTCTCGCTCAGGTCGCTGAAGGGGTTGGCCGTGCTGTCCAGGGTCATGTCGTAACTGTAGGCCTTGGCCAGGCGGTAGACGAAGGTGGCGAACTGCTCCCGGGTGCAGTCGTCGTTGGGGCTGAACACCGCGGTGCTGGTGCTGGTGCCATAGGTAATTCCCAGGTCGTAGGCCCAGTAGACCGCCTCATAGTACCAGCCGTTCCCGGTGGTCTCAGAGGCCACGTCGGTGAACACGACCAGATCGTTGCCTTCGCTGTCCACGGTCAGCTTGTCGACATAATTACCAGTGTAGGTGTCGCCGCAGACGGTGCAGGTGTAGGTGGTATAACCCTGGGTGACCCGGGTGGGGGCCACGATGACGCCCTTGTAGGTGTGGCCGTCAAGGCAGGGGTCATACCCATAGGTGTCTGCTACGCTCAGCAGCTCGTAGGGATCCCAGACGTGCTCCACCATGCGGCTCAGGTAGTTCTGCAGGGTGGCCTGCAGGTCGTCCCCGTAGCCGTACTCGCCGCTGTTGTAGTAGGTGATAATCTGGGCAAAGCTGGTGTCCACGTCCTCAAACTGGGAGGTGCTGCCGCTCTCGTTGGTACTCATGTCGCTGCCGGTATCGGTGGTAGCGGCGTTGTACAGAGCGGTGGTGTTCAGGTAGTAGCTGACATTCTCGCCGCCGCCCAGGGCGTCGCCGGTATCCACCAGTTCAATATAATCGCTCTCAGCATAGTTGGTCAGATCCATCGAAGTCTCCAGATACTGGGTCAGGATGACATAGGCATTCTCGCTGGTGCGGTAGGCGGCCAGCAGGGTGTTGCCGTTCTCCTCGGCCTCGCCGGACAGGGCGTACTGGATGCCCACGTTGATGGCCCCGATGATGGCGTCCTCGTCGTAGACATAGTTCTCGATGTCGGGCACGGTGTCATACTCGTCGTCCACGGCATCCCAGTTGGTGCCGATGTAGTACAGGGCCACGTCGCGGGAGGCGTCGTCGCTCACATGGCACAGCTCATTGAACATGAACTCCACCATGGCGGCGGGGTTAATCAGCCCGTCGGTGACTTCCTCCAGCTCCTCCATGTAGGCGTACACCTGGACATAGGGGACGAACATGGGGGTGATGGGGGAGAAGTTGTAGCCATTGGTGCCGATTTGAACGGAGATGGTGTTGGAGTCCATGATCAGAGGCACCTCGTCGGCGGAGTAGCCCAGGTCAGCCAGCTCGGTCAAAACATCGGCCTTCCCGGTGTCGCTGGTGCCGCCCTGCGTGGAGCCGCTGGCGCCGCTGGTGGAGGTGCTGCCGTTGTAGCTGTAGCCGTTGGAGCCAAGAATGATCAGGTCAACCCCGTTCTTCATCAGCTGGGACACAGTGAAACTGCCCTCCAGGAAGTTGAAGTTGTTCACCTCGGCGTACACGTCCGCGCCCACGTTGCCCACGTCACCGGGATTCACACAGGTCAGCACGCTATCGGAGATGGACTGCACATAGGCGGCCGTCTTCTTCTCGATGGTGCCGTCGGCGATCAGGGAGGCGATGTAGTAGGGGATGCCGGCGGAGAACTCCACCACGTCCACGGCGATGGCGTAGGGGTCGTCATACCGGGTGGTCAAATCCTTGTGCTTGTCCAGGTAGGCGCTGATGGCCTGGCCCATCTCGGTCCAGGCGTACAGGCGGGAGGTGACGGAGCCGGTCTGCACGTCGATAATCAGGGGGCTGTAGTCCTCGTCGCCCTCCTGATAGTACTCGTCGTCCTCAGTCCAGCTGTTGACCAGCTGAATCTGATCCACGATGTTGGAGTTGAAACCGATGATCACGTCGGTGCGGTAGCCCACGGCGTAACCCACGCCGCCCAGCTCATCATAGGCCACGCCGTAGCTCTGGTTGGCGCCGCCGGAGGAGTACAGGCCGTTGGAGTTGGTCAGGTAGTTGCTCAGGGGCACATAGTAGGTTCCCTCAGGCAGATACTCCTGGGCGGCCAGCTGCGCGGCAGTCAGACTGCTCATCACGCCGCCCCCGTCGTCCAGACCCATCACATTGCGCAGGTAGTTATAGTTCCAGACATAGGGGTCGGGGTTTTCGTTGACCGAGGTGCCGCCCACGTCCTGCAGGCCGCTGAACATATTGCCGCCAATGACGTTCAGGCCGAAAATCAGGGGAATCTCGGAAGAAGCCCGCTGGGCCAGCGTGGTCAGCACGGTGCTGTCCTCGGTGTCCATGGCTTCTTCGGGGAGCGTGATTTCATAGTCCGTGGCGGCAAAGCTGGTTGTGGCAACCATACTCAGCACCATACACAGAACCAGGAAAACGCTCAAGGTACGTTTGAGTTTCCGCATAGTACATTCTCCTTCTTAAGAGTGTGTATTTTTGAATAACGGCTCCAGCCGGTTATTCCATGATGGTTCGCCGGTTCCCCGGCGCCCCCCTTGCGGGGGTGAAGCGCCCCTGCGCTATCGGATGCGGCAAAAAGAAGCCGGCCCTCGCTCTGGAAGGCCGGTCTGCGGCGCACTGCGCCCTCTGGCGCGTGCGCGGATCCCATTCCTTCTCAAGCGTGGAAGGCGCTACCGTTTCCGGCCTTGCGTTGCGCCCCGGCGGCGGACAGCCTGTCCGCCGCGGCCCGCCCTTCATGGCCCCACAGGGGTTTTAGAAAGGCAGGCGACGGAATTTTGATTCAGTTGTACTCCGGGCACAGGGGGAAATGACAGGGGCAGATAAAGTATCTCAGGTCTCGTCCTTTGGGGCAGACTCGTCCGGGGTCTCCCCCGTCTCGCAGCCGCACCCCGGCTTTTCCTCCGGCTTCTCCCGGGGCGCATCCATCGGGGGCCTGCCGCCCTTCATAGGGGGGCCGCCCTGGCCTCCTGCCCACGGGGGAGGGCCGCCCTGGGGCCTGCCGCCCTGAGGGCCGCCCATCGGGGGACGTCCGCCCATCGGAGGGCCGCCCTGGGGCCCACCCATCATCGGGGGGCCACCCTGGGGTCTGCCGCCCGGAGGGCCGCCCTGAGGGCCACCCATCTGAGGCCCGCCCTGGGGCGCGCACATCATCGGGGGCATCATCATGACGGGCATCATGACCATCACGGGCATCATGACCATCATAGGCATCATGGGCATCATGCCGCCCATCATCTGGGGGTACTGGGGGCCGCCCATCATAGGGGGGCCGCCCTGGGGGCCTCCCATGAGGGGCCTCCCGCCGGGAGGGCCGCCTTGCGGGCCGCCCATCGGGGGCCGTCCGCCGGGAGGGCCGCCTTGGAGCCCGCCCATCGGGGGCCTCCCGCCGGGAGGGCCGCCTTGCGGGCCGCCCATGGGGGGTCTCCCGCCCGGGGGGCCGCCCTGGGGTTTCCCCTCGGCGCGCGGGCCTTTCTTTTCCATCTGGTCCATACCGCACAACTCCTTTTCTTGTGAAATATAAAGTATTAAAGGATTTTCACCTCATACTTTCGCTGTTCACGGCTCTCATGGAACGCGTCCATGTAGTCCGTTCCCGCCCGCTGGGTGATGAAATTGCGTCCGGCTGTCCCTGCGGGGCGGGCGGGGTCTGCC
>JAJPXI010000106.1 GCA_021205585.1 Oscillospiraceae bacterium | reverse complement strand
GCCGGTGGCGGGGATGGTCTCGGTGTAAGAGGCCCCGCAGGAGCAGGTGTAAGTCGTCACCCCATCGGTGGTGCAGGTGGCGGCCTTGGTCACGGCGCCGGTGTAAGAATGGGTGTGGGCAGTTCCGCTGTCCCCGGTGCCGGTGTCGCTGGTATCCGTATTCCCGGTATCCGTGCTGCCGGTGTCAGTGCTGTCGGTGCCCGTATCGCCGGTACCTGTGTCACCGGTATTGGTATCCCCAGTGCTCGTATCGCCAGTGCCAGTGTTGCCGGTGTCAGTGCTTCCGGTGTCGGTGTTGCCGGTGTTTGCGTCTCCAGTGTCCGTGTCATCGGCGTCCGTGTCGCCGGTGTCGGTGTCCCCGGTACCCGTATCATCGGTGTCGGTGTCTCCAGTGCCGGTGCCCCCGGTTCTCGTATCATCGGTGCCGGTGTCCCCAGTGCCGGAATCTCCGGTTCCCGTGTCTCCGGCGTCATTGCTGTCGGTATCCGTATCGCCGGTACTGGTATCGCCAGTATCGGTATTGCCGGTGTCGGTGTTATCGGTGCCGGTATTCCCGGTGGCGGGAACGGTGATTGTCTCCCGGCTCAGTTCCTCGCCGCAGACGGTGCAGTAGACCACACTGTCGTAGGAGCCGTCGGCATTGGCGGTTGCCTCAACATAATTTTTAATCACCGCTTCCCCCTCCGTGTGGCCCGTGGCGGGGATGGTTTCGGTGTAGGTTTCGCCGCAGGAGCTGCAGGTATAGGTCATGACCCCGGCGGCGGTGCAGGTGGCGGCGGTGGCAACGGCGCCGCTGTCCCAGGTGTGGGTGTGGGTACTGTCTCCGGTGTTGTTGTCAGTGCTGTCGGTATCCGTATCGCCGGTACTGGTATCGCCAATATCGGTATTGCCGGTATCGGTGTCATCGGTGCCGGTATTCCCGGTGGCGGGAACGGTGATTGTCTCCCGGCTCAGTTCCTCGCCGCAGACGATGCAGTAGACCACACTGTCGTAGGAGCCGTCGGCATCGGCGGTTGCCTCAACATAATTTTCAATCACCGCTTCCCCCGCGCTGTGGGCAGTTCCTGAGAAATCCGCGTCCGCCATAGGATAGGCGGCGTTAAACTCGTCGCTGTCATAGTCGTCATCCCGGACATGGCCGGAAAAAGTGGAGGGGGATTTGAGGAAATATCCGCAAGAGGAGCCGGACTGAACGCGGGAGGCATCCCAGGTGCTGTCCAAGTTGTAGTAGTACGGGCACAGGTAGACGATGTTCCAGGCGTGGCCTCCGCCGTTGCCCAGGCCGGGGATGACCCGGGCGTCTACGCCCAGTTCCAGCATCAGCCGGTAAAACAGCACGGAGTACCCCTGGCAGACGGCGGTTTTGTTGATCAGGGCGGCGTAGGCCGTGTATTTCAGCAGATAGGAACTGTCGTTCAGGGTGGAATAGTCATAGCTGACATTTTCGCAAATCCATCGATAGACTCCCGCCGCTTTTTCGTAGTCCCCCGCGTCGTATAGATCCAATTCCTCCAGCAGTTCATCGACGGCCTCAGTCAGTTTCGCCTCCTGTTCGGCCGTGGTGTAATAGGTCAGGGTGTAAGTGATGACGTAATAGTAAACGCCGCCGCGCAGGTCGCGGTTAATGGAGACGTTGTACCCGCCGTAGACAAATTTCAGGCTGTCTCCCTCGTCTGGCTGGCCGGTGTGCGCAACGGCCAGGTCGAAAATGTCATATGTAATACTTTCGTAGTCGTCGTCCGCCGCGGCGTAGCGGACGGTGACGGATTCCGCGCGGCTGACCATCTGTTCCCGCAGGACAGCGGCGGCGTCTTCCAGCTCGGTGGCATAGGAGGCGGAGGTGGATTGGCTGTTTGGGCCAGGGGCGTAATAGACCGGGGCCTGGGCACTCTCCGGCTGAATCAACTGCTCCTCTTCTATCACATCCGCATACAGGGGATTGACATAGGTGACGGACAGGCTGCCCTCTTGAGAGGACAGGGTGAAGGTGTCCGCCCAGGCGGCGTTTGCCAGCAGCAGCAGGGCCAGCGCAAAGGCGGCGGGGCGTTTTAAGGCGCGCATAAGTAAAACTCCTCTCCGAGCATAAATTCTTTCATTGACAGTATAACATGCCCAGTCAAATCTGTCCACGTATTTTTGTGGTCATATGTAAATCAATGCTTCCTCAACAGCGGCTTTCCCAAAATATTTACAAGACCCTAAAAAGAGCGCCGGGTTTCAGCTTAAAATTTCCTTCAGCGCGCCTAAAAGGGCCTGCATCTGCTTCTGCGTACCAATGGTGACCCGGAGCCAGTCCCGGATTTCCTCCCGATCCCAGCGGCGCACTAGAATGCCCCGCTGGCGCAGCGCGTCAAACAGGGCTTTGCCCTCCCTGCGGGGGTGGCGGATAAACAGGAAATTGCTCCTGGAAGGGCAGAGCGAAAAGCCCAGACGCTCCAACTCCCCCGCCGTCCACGCCCTGGTTTCCATAATTTTTTGCCGGGTCTGCTCAAAATAGTCCCGGTCCAACAGGGCGGCGGCAGCGACAGCCTGGGCCGCCCGGTCCACCGTGTAGGAGTTGATGGAGTCCCGCACGCAGCGCAGGGCGGCGATTAAATTCTCCTGCCCCAGGGCGAAGCCCACCCGCAGACCGGCCAGGGAGCGGGATTTGGACAGGGTCTGCACCACCAGCAGATTGGGGTAGCGGGAAATCAAAGGGACGGCGCTGGACGCGCCGAAGTCCACATAGGCCTCGTCGATAATCACCACGGCCTGGGGGTTGCGCTCCAGCAGGGTTTCAATCTCCTCCAGGCCCACCGCCAGGCCGGTGGGGGCGTTAGGGTTGGGCAGCACCACGCCGCCGTTGTCCCCCCACAGCTTCTCCAGGGGGACGGAAAAGTCCCTGTTCATGGGAACCTGCCGGCACGTCAGGCCAAAATACTCGGCGTAAACCGGGTAAAAACTATAGGACACGGCGGGAAAGGCCACCGGCCGCTCCGGGTCGAAAAACGCCTGGAAGCAGAAGGCCAAAATTTCATCAGACCCGTTGCCACAGAACACCTGCTCCGGCTCCACCCCCCAGCATTGGGCGGCGGCGGCGCACAGGTCGGTGCACTCCGGGGCGGGGTACAGCCGCAAATCTTCGTTGGCCGCCCGGACGAGGGCCTCCAGGGCCCTGGGGGAGGGCGGGTAGGGGTTTTCGTTGGTGTTCAGCTTAATCCACTTGCCCTGCTGGGGCTGCTCCCCCGGCACATAGGGGACGGCATCGCGGATGCGCGCACTCCAAAATTCCTTCATGTTGGTTCCTCGGTTCTTTGAATGTTTTTAATAGCCTTTTCAATTTTCGCCCTGGGCCGCATGACCTCGTGGCCGCAGCCCTGGCAGCGCAGGCGGAAGTCCATGCCCACCCGCAGCACCAGCCACTGCTTGCTGCCGCAGGGGTGGGCTTTTTTCAACTGTACCACGTCTCCCACGCGCACGTCCATATCGGAGCCTCCCTTGTCAATTAAAAGTCCCCTCCCGCATAGGATGAGATGAAAAGAAACTCATGCGGAAAGGATTTGATGCCTTGAACACGCAGTTCTTGCCGGAGGGCCGGCTGCTGCATACGGAGGAAAACCAGATGGCCTGCTCCAGCCGGCGCGCCCTCCTGCGGGCCATGGGGGCCGGGGATATTTTAGAGGGCCGGGCGGTTTTGTGCGACGCCGGCCACAGCCTGCGGGTGCAGGTCGGCCCTTTTACCGGCGCCATTCCAAGAGAGGAGGCCGCCCTGGGCATCGCGGAGGGCACAACCAGGGAAATCGCCATTCTCTCAAGGGTCGGCAAGCCGGTTTGCTTTACAGTGCTGGCGGTGGACGGCCCGGAGGACTCCCCCTCCCTGCTGCTCTCCCGCCAACAGGCCCAAAAGCGGGCGCTGGCGCATATGATGGATGCCTGGCGGCCGGGGCAGATTGTCCCCGCCACCGTAACCCACCTGGAGCCCTTCGGGGCCTTTGTGGACGTGGGGTGCGGCGTGACCTCCATGATTGGGATTGAAAATATTTCTATCTCCCGCATCCCTCACCCAAACTGCCGGTTCCGGCCGGGGCAGGAGATTTACGCCCTGGTCACCGGCCTGGAGCCAAAGCTGGGCCGGGTGCTACTGTCCCACAGGGAACTGCTGGGCACCTGGGAGGAAAACGCCGCCCGGCTGGCCCCCGGCATGACGGTGCAGGGCTATGTCCGCAGTTTGAAGGAGTACGGCGCGTTCATCGAGCTGTTCCCCAACCTGTCCGGCCTGTCGGAACCCCAGCCGGGGCTGGAAGAGGGCCAGCGTGTTTCAGTTTACATCAAATCCATCTGTCCCCAGCGGCGGAAAATCAAGCTGCGGGTGCTGGAGCAGCTGCCCCCGGACGACGCCCAGGTTCCTCTGATTTATGTCCGCAAGTCGGGATTTTTGACCGATTGGCAGTACGCGCCCGCCTCAAACGCAGGACAGAACGGGGCACGGGATGGCCCTACTCCCCTTTGATTTTCTCCCAGTACAGCCGGGCGGCCTGTTCGGTCTTATTCTCGCCGTAGCGGTAGTAGACCCGCCCCACCAGTTCGTCGGGGAGGTACTGCTGGGCTACCCAGTCGTTGGGAAAGTCGTGGGGGTACAGATACCCCTGCTCCCGCTCCATGCCGGCGGAATCGGCGTGGATGTTTTGCAGGTGCCGGGGGAAATCCCCCGTCCGGCCCGCGCGCACGTCTGCCAGGGCTTCGTTGATGGCCGCATAACCGGTGTTGGACTTGGGGGCGGTGGCCATCAGAACCGCCGCGTCCCCCAGGGGGATGCGGGCTTCGGGCAGGCCCAGCATATTGGCCGCGTCCACGCAAGCCTTGACGATGGGGATAATCTGAGGGTAGGCCAGCCCCACGTCCTCACAGGCGACGACCATCAGGCGGCGGCAGGCGGAGATCAGATCTCCCGCCTCCAGCAGCCGGGCCAGGTAGTGGCAGGCAGCATCCGGGTCGGATCCCCGGATGGATTTTTGCAGGGCGGAGAGAATGTCGTAATGGGCGTCCCCGTCCCGGTCGTACCGCATGGCGGAGCGCTGGGCCGCGATCTGGGCGTCCTCTATGGTGACAAGGAGTTTCCCTTGCTCCCTTTTGGCGGAGCTGAGCAGAAGCTCCACCGCGTTCAGGGCCTTGCGCACATCGCCGCCGCAGGCGGCGCAGATGTGCTCCCGTACCTGCTCGTCCACCTGGGCCTGGGCCCCCAGGCGGGCGGCCATCAGGTCGATGCCCCGATCCACGGCGGGGCGCACCTGTCGGGCGGTCAGCTGCTTGAATTCAAACACGGTGGAGCGGGAGAGCAGAGCGTTGTACACATAAAAATAGGGATTCTCCGTGGTGGAGGCGATTAGCGTCACGTCCCCCCGCTCGATGACCTCCAGCAGCGACTGCTGCTGTTTTTTGTTGAAGTATTGAATCTCATCCAGATACAGCAGCACCCCGTTGGGGGCCAGCATGGTACCCACGTCGGCGATGACCGACTTCACGTCGGCCAGGGAGGCGGTGGTGGCGTTCAGCCGGCGCAGAGCACGGCCCGACTGCCGGGCGATGATGTTGGCCACGGTGGTTTTCCCTGTGCCGGAGGGACCGTAAAAAATCAGGTTTGGGATGGTCCCGCTCTCGATCAGGCGGCGCAGAAGCCCATCCCGGCCCAGAATATGCTCCTGGCCCACCACGTCCTCCAGGAACTGGGGCCGAATCTCATCGGCCAGCGGCTGGCTGCCCATCGCGGCTCCCCCCTTATCCCCTGGGCTTGACGATCAGATTGATCAACTTATTCTTGACAAGAATGACCTTGACAACGTCCATTCCAGCGGTGAATTTCTGCACCTTGGCGTCCTTCATGGCCTCGGCCACCAGGTACTCTTGGGTGCTGTCCAGCGGCGCGGTCAGGGTGGCCCGCAGCTTGCCGCCCACCTGAACGGCGATGGTCACCTGGGAGTCTACCGTTTTGCTCTCGTCGTAAACCGGCCAGCTCTGCTGGCAGGCCATTCCGCCGCCGAAGCCCAGCCGCTCCCACAGCTCCTCCACAATGTGAGGCGCGAAGGGGGAGAGCATCAGCAGCAGCGCCCGGTAGTCCCCTCTAGAGCAGCCGTTGGCGTAAAAGTCGTTGACCAGGGCCATCAGGGCGGCGATGGCAGTGTTGAACTTCATGGCCTCAATGTCCCCGGAAACCTTTTTAATGGCCTTGTGTACGGCGCTCTCGTTGGCCTGGGAGCACTCCTCCCCCGTCTTCACCTGGTCGGCCAGATTCCAAACCCGGTCCAAAAAGCGCTTGCAGCCCTTCACCCCGTTGTCGCTCCATGCGGCCGCCTTTTCAAAGTCGCCGATGAACATGATATAGGTGCGCATGGTGTCCGCCCCGTACTGGGCGATGACCTCGTTGGGGTTAATCACGTTGCCCCGGCTCTTGGACATTTTCTCGCCGCCTTCGCCCAGAATCATACCGTGGCTGGTGCGCTTGGCGTAGGGCTCCTTTGTGGGGACGGCGCCGATATCGTAGAGAAATTTATGCCAGAATCGGCTGTAGAGTAGGTGGAGGGTGGTGTGCTCCATGCCGCCGTTATACCAGTCCACCGGGGACCAGTACTCCAGCGCCTGCTAGTAGGCCTGCTCGTTCGGATTGTGGGGATCCATATAGCGCAGGAATTACCAGCTGGAACCGGCCCACTGGGGCATGGTGTCGGTCTCCCGCCGGGCGGGGCCGCCGCAGCAGGGACAGGTGGTTTGTACCCAGTCGGTCATGGCCGACAGGGGGGACTCTCCGGTCTCGGTGGGCTCGTAGGAGTCCACCTCCGGCAGTAGCAGGGGCAGCTGCTCCTCCTTCAGCGGAACCCAGCCGCACTTGTCGCACCACACCATGGGGATCGGCTCTCCCCAATACCGCTGACGGGAGAACACCCAGTCCCGCAGCTTGTAGTTGACCTTCTCATGGCCGATTCCCTTTTCCTCCAGCCAGCGGATCATGGCGGGGATGGCCTGCTTGACGGTCATGCCGTTCAGGAAGTCGGAGTTGACCAGGATCCCTGTGTCGTCCTTAGCTGTAAAGGCTTCTTCCTGTACGTCCTTGCCTCCGGAGACCACCTCGATGATCTGGCAGCCGAATTTCTTGGCGAAGGCCCAGTCCCGGCTGTCGTGGGCAGGGACGGCCATGATCGCGCCGGTGCCGTAGGAGGAGAGGACATAGTCGGAGATGAAGATGGGGATCTCCCGGCCGTTGGCCGGGTTGATCGCCCGCACGCCCTGGAGCATCACGCCGGTCTTTTCCTTGTCGGCGGCCAGCTCCGTGCGCTCAAAGTCGGATTTGCGGGCGGAGGCGGCCACATAGTCCTCCACCTCCTGGCGGTTGGTCAGCCGATCCGCCCACTGCTTCACATAGGCGTGTTCCGGGGAGATGACCATATAGGTGGCCCCGAACAGGGTGTCTGGACGGGTGGTGAAGACCACAATGTCATCCCCGGTGGTGGCCCGGAAGGTAACCTCCGCGCCGGTGGAGCGGCCGATCCAGTTGCGCTGCTGAATCTTGACCCGCTCGATAAAGTCCAGGCCGTCCAAATCGTCGATCAGCCGCTGGGCGTAGGCGGTAATCTTCAGCATCCACTGGCTTTTTTCCTTGCGCACCACGGCGGAGCCGCACCGCTCGCAGACGCCCTCCACCACCTCCTCGTTAGCCAGCACGCACTTGCAGGAGGTGCACCAGTTGACGGGCATGGTGGTTTTATAGGCCAGGCCCTTTTTGAACAGCTGGAGGAAAATCCACTGGGTCCACTTGTAGTAGGCCGGGTCGGTGGTGTTGACCGCCCGATCCCAATCGAAGGAGTAGCCCAGCATTTGCAGCTGCTTGGTGAAGTTTGCAATGTTGTCGTGGGTGACCTTGGCGGGGTGGATGTGGTTTTTGATGGCGTAGTTCTCGGTGGGCAGGCCAAAGGCATCGTACCCCATGGGGAACAGCACATTGTACCCATCCATGCGCTTTTTCCGGGCCACCACGTCCATAGCGGTATAGGGACGGGCGTGGCCCACGTGCAGGCCCTGGCCGGAGGGGTAGGGGAACTCCACCAGGGCGTAAAACTTGGGCTTGGCCGATCCGGTCTCGGCGGCATAGACCTTTTCCTTCAGCCATCTTTTCTGCCATTTGCACTCAATGGCCGCAAAATCGTATTTCATACTTTCCACTTCTTTCTAAACAGGGCCGGGCGGCCCCTCAAATTCCTTTCATCGCTCACAGCCACTGGCTGACGTCGGTCTGCTCCGCGTCCTGCCACATGTGCTCCAAATCGTAAAACTGGCGGGCCTCCTCGTTGAAAACGTGGACGACCACGGCGGAAAAGTCCATCAGCACCCAGGTGCCCCCCCGGTGGCCCTCCATATGGTGGGGCGGCTCCCCCAGGTCTTTCATGCGCTTTTCGCACGCATCGGACAGGGCCTTGATCTGGGTGGAGGACGTAGCGCTGCACAGGACAAAATACTCGGCCAGGGTGGTCAGCTCCCCGGTTTTCAGCACCCGGATATCCTGCCCCTTTTTGCCGTCCAGAGCCTGGACGATTTCCTTGACCATTTCTTCCGCTTGCATCATGATAAAAACTCCTTTCTTTGCCCCGGCCATCAGCCGGAGGCCGCCGCGCTGTCCTCTACCACGCCGGTGGTGGAGGACAGGGTGCCGTCTGCGTTGACCGACATAATATCCAAACCCTCGGTGGTCAAATCCACTGTATAGGGGTTAAAACTCTCGTTGATGATTGCCAGCAGCTCCTCCGCGTCGGGCAGAACGTAGGACAGATAGGTCTGGTAGCTGCGGCTCCAGGCCGAGCCGTTGTAATTCCCCGGCATGGTGGTAAAGTTTACATTGTCCATGGTCAGCCCGCCGAAAATCGCCTGCTCCGCCAGCCACACCAGGTTGCCCAATGTCAAATCCGTGGTCACGTTTTCCTCAAAGATTTCGGCGAATTCCTGAATTTTGGTCACGTTTTGAATTTGCAGGCACTGTTCCACCACCGCCTGCAAAAAAACCTGCTGGGTGGCGATGCGTCCGATGTCCCCGTTGGAGTAACCGGTGCCGTCGTTGTTCTGCCGCCAGCGGATGACATCCATGGCCGCGTCCCCGTCCAGAAGCTGGTAGCCCTTGCTGACATAGATGTGCAAATCCTGGGTCGGGTCGTCGTAGTACATATTGTAGGGCATGTCGAACCACACCCCGCCGATGGCGTCCACCAGTTCGCCCACGGCTTCCCACTCCACTACCACGGAAAAGTCGGGGACAAAGCCCACCAGTTCGCTGACCTCGGTGTAGACGGCCTCGATGCCCTCGTCCCCGCCGCCGGCGTAGTTGTACACGGCGTTAATCTTCTTGATGTCATAAGGGATGTTTACCATGGTATCCCGTGGGATGCTCATCACGTTCAGCACCTGGTTGGCCACATCGTAGGCCGCCAGCAGGATGGTGTCGGTATTGCCGCCGCCGCCGGTGTCCCGGCCCAGGATCAGGAAGGTGTAAAAGTTCTCCTTCCGGGTGACGGCGCTGCTCTCCCCATCCGTATCCCCAGCCGAATCCTCATCGCTTTTCCCTGCATTCTGGTTGACCGAGGGCTGATCGCTGACGACGGGCGCCTTGACCAGGGCCTGGTGAACGGCCACCGCCGCGACGGCCAACACCACCAGCGCCAGGGCGATGATAATCAGCACCCGCAGAACCTTAAATCGTTTGGAATGTTGCTTTTTTTGCATTCTTTTTCCTTTGCCCATTTTCTATAAATGCTCCTTCAAAGAGTCCAATGCCGCCTGGGTGTCAGGGTGAAGTCGTCCGCCGCGCCCCTGGGCCTGTTCGATGCTCATGGCCGCCCCCAGAGCCACGGCGGCATCCAGATTCTCATAGGCCAGCGTTCGCAGGCGCTCCACGCCGGGGAAATTCCGGTTGGGCTCCATATAGTCGGCCACATACAGAATCTTCTCCAGCAGGGTCATGTCCGCCCGCCCGGTGGTGTGGAACCGGATGGCCTGAACCACCTCCTCCGGCTGGCCGAACACCTGGGCGGCCAGGGCCGCGCCGGTTTTGGCGTGGAGCAGCTGGACGGTTTCCCGCTCGATACCGTCCAGGGGCACCTGATAACGGCGGCACAGCTCCAGATGTTCCTCCAGGGTCAGGTACTTGGTGCAGTCGTGGAGGATGGCGGCCCGGCGGGCCGGCTCCTCCGGGGCACCCCAGCGGCGGGCCAGGCGGGCGGCCTCCTCCTCGGTTCCCTGGACGTGGGGGATGCGTTTGGCGCGAATCATGGAGTAGGACACTGCCCGCAAATCCGGCAAATCCAGCCCGTCCAAAGGTTTGCGGATTCCGTAGAGCCCGAAGCGCAGGATGTAGCCCCACACCGGCGGCCACAGGCCCTCCCCCGTCCCCCGCTCCCGGAGCTGGTTGGAGGACAGCTCCCGCACCTGGGGCAAGGGGAGCAGCCGCACCTGGGCGCGGGAGGTTTTTCGAAGGAACCCGGCCTGCGCCTCCATGGGCGCGCCGTGGGCCCGCGCGTCGCGGTCAAAGGCGGCGACACCAGCCAGAGCCATAATCTCCTCCGGTCTGCTCCAGCGGTGCAGGGAGAGGAACATATCGCTTCCCACCAGTAGCCACAGCTCGTCCTGGGGGAACAGTTCATGCAGCTGCCTGAGGGTATCCGCCGTGTAGCTCTTCCCCTCCCGCTCCAGCTCCAGGCCGGACGCCCGGGCCACGTCGGGCATCCCCAGCCCGTCGGCCATCAGCTCTGTCATCTCCAGCCGTTGGGCGGGGCTGGCCCCGTCCTCCGGCAGGTTTTTGTGAGGGGGCGTCCGGGCGGGCACGAACAGCAGCCTGTCCAGCTCCAGCGCCGCAACCGCCGTCCGGGCGGCCTCCATATGGCCCAGGTGGGGCGGGTCGAAGGTGCCGCCAAAAATCCCGATTTTCAATTTTGCCGTTCCTCCTGTCTTTCCCTGGGCCTGCCTTGTCCGGTTGATTCTCTCACTTTTCTTTGCTTTGAACCAGGATGATCCTGTCCGCCCTGTCCTTTTTCCGGCTGGGGCGGTAGAGAACAAATCTGGTTCCGATGACCTGCACCACCGCCGCGCCGGTGGCCTCGGCCACGGCCTGGGCCGCCTGGCGGCTGGACAGCATGGAATTTTCCAGCACCCTGCCCTTGATCAGCTCCCTGGCCTCCAGAGCGCTGTCGGCCTGGCGGAGCAGGTTTTCCCCGATGCCGTCCTTCCCCACGTGGAGGATGGTGCCCAGGCCGTTGGCCATGCCCCGCAGTTGAGCCCGCTGTTTACCGGTCAGTTCCATATTCATTTCCTTCCATATAGGCCCTGAGCGCCTTCGCAAAGGCCCGCAGGGCCTTCCCCCGGTGGGAGACCTGGCTTTTTTCCTCCGCCGTCAGTTGGGCGAAGGTCTTTTTCTTCTCCGGGAGGAAGAAAACGGGGTCGTAACCGAAGCCGTTTTCCCCCTGGGGTGCGTAGGCCAGGGTGCCCCGGCACTCCCCTTTGGCGGTTAAGGTCTCCCCATTGGGGAAGGCGCAGCAGACAGCGCAGACAAAGCCGCAGGCGCGGCTGAGCTGTCCCCGGATGTTCTCCAACACCAGGCGGCAACGGGCCGCGTCGTCCAGATCCTCCCCTCCGTACCGGGCGGAGTAGACGCCGGGGGCGCCGCCCAGAGCGTCCACGCACAGTCCGGAGTCGTCGGCGATGGCGGGCAGGCCGCTGGCCTTCATCACCGCCCCGGCCTTCAGCAGGGCGTTTTCCTCAAAGGTGGTTCCGGTCTCCTCCACCGTCACGTCCACCCCCGCCTGGGCCTCCGACAAAACCTCGACGCCCAATTCAGACAGGATGGAGCGCATCTCCTCCAGCTTTTTTTCATTTTTGCTGGCCAGCACAAATTTCACGGCTTATCCCCTTCCTTATAACAGCAAATCCACAGCCAGCGCCCCGGCCATCAAAGCCATGACCACCAGGCCGAACATCCGGAAGAAACGGACATCCTTGGGGTCCAATTCGGTTTCTTCCCTGTTTTCCTTTTTGTACTTCCGCTTCACCAGGTAGTCCGGGCGGACGGCGCAGAAAAGACCGTAGATAAAAATCCCGATGTAAATGACAATCACAGCAGCGCCTCCACATAGCTCTCCGCGTCGAAGGGCCGCAAATCCTCGATGCCCTCTCCCAGCCCCACATACTTCACTGGCAGCTTCAGTTCCCTGGCGATGGCCAGCACAATGCCGCCCTTGGCGCTGCCGTCCAGCTTGGTCAGCACGATGCCGGTCAGCCCGGCGCACTGCTGGAACTGTCGGGCCTGGATCAGGCCGTTCTGCCCGGTGGTGGCGTCCAGCACCAGCAGGGTCTCCCGAACCGCGCCGGGGTTTTCCCTGTCGATGACCCGTGAAATCTTATTCAGCTCGTTCATCAGGTTCTGCTTGTTGTGCAGCCGGCCCGCCGTGTCCACCAGCACCACGTCGCTGCCACGGGAGCGGGCGGCGGCCATGGCGTCGAACACCACCGAGGCGGGGTCGGCCCCCTCCCCCTGCTTGACGATTTCCACCCCGGCCCGCCCGGCCCAGATGGTCAGCTGCTCGGAGGCGGCGGCCCGGAAGGTGTCGGCGGCGGCCAGCAGCACCTTTTTCCCCTGTCCCTTCATCTGGGCGGCCAGCTTGCCGATGGTGGTGGTCTTCCCCACCCCGTTGACGCCGATGAACAGCACCACCGAGGGCCGGGAGGACAGGTCCAGGGCCGTATTCCCCACGTCCAGCGTCTCGGCCAGGATTCGCCGGGTGCAGGCCCGGGCCTCCTCCATGGTCTTAATCTTCTCCTCCCGCACCCGTCCGCGCAGGCGCTCCACCGTCTCCAGGGCGGTGTCCATCCCGGCATCGGCCAGAATCAGGGACTCCTCCAGCTCGTCGTAAAACTCGTCGGTCAGCTCGGAGAAGCCGGAGAAAATGCCTATTTTCTTAATCTTATCAAAAAAACCCATAAAAATTCTTCCTTGTCAACGGATGTTCAATTCCTTTTCTACGTCGTTCAGGTTGATGGTCAGAATGCGGCTGACCCCCTGCTCCTGCATGGTCACGCCGTAGAGCACGTCGGCCTCCTCCATGGTGCCCCGGCGGTGGGTGATGACGATAAACTGGGTCTTGCCGGACATCCGGCGCATATAGCGGGCGAAGCGCACCACATTGGCGTCGTCCAGGGCGGCCTCGATTTCGTCCATGACGCAGAAAGGGGTGGGCCGCACCTTCAAAATGGCGAAGTACAGGGCGATGGCCACGAAGGCCCGCTCCCCGCCGGAGAGCAGGGAGATGGTTTTCAGCGCCTTGCCCGGCGGCTGGGCCTTGATTTCAATGCCGCAGTTCAAAATGTCCTCCGGATCCTCCAGCTCCAGGGCCGCCCGGCCCCCGCCGAACAGATCCTGGAAGGTCTGGGAAAAGGCCTGCTGGATGCACTGAAACTGCTGGGCGAAGATGGTGCGCATCTCCTCGGTCAGTTTGGCGATAATGCCCTCCAGCTCCTCCTTGGACTTGCTCACATCGTCCCGCTGGTTCGTCAGGTAGGTGTACCGCTCATTGACCCGCTGGAACTCCTCGATGGCGTCCAGGTTGATGTTTCCCAAAGCGGAGATGGCCCGCTTCAGCTCCCCGATGCGCCGCTGGGCCTTGGGCAGGCTCTCCAGCGCCTGGCGCTGCTGCCGGGCGGCCTCGTGGGAGAGCTCGTAGGTGTCCCACAGCTTGTCCAGCAGCTGCTTTTCCTCCAGGCTGGCCGACAGCTTCTTCTGCTCCAGGGCGGACACCTCCCGCTCCATGGACAGCAGCTGGGCGTTTTTCTCCCGGCTGTCCCGCTCGGCCCGGTTGCGCTGGGCCTCCAGCTCCAGGCGCTCCTGGTTCAGCCGGCGGATTTCCTCGGCCTTTGTCCGGCTTTCGGCGCGCAGGGTGTCCAATTCCCCCTGCTTCTGAGCAATCTGATCCTCCAACTCCTGGCTGCTCTGCTGGAACTGGGCAATCATTCCGGCCCTGGCCTGGCGATCCCCCTCGATGTCCCGGCGCAGCTGGGCCAGCTCCTCCAGGGACTTTTCCGAGGCCGCCAGCTCCTCCTCCAGCGCGGACAGCCGGGCGGCGGCGGCGGCCTGCTCCTGCTGCATGGCGGCCAGGCGCTCGCGCAAATCTTTTTGCCCTTTCTCTTTCCCCTCGGCCTGGGCCTGGAGGGCGGCGGCGGCCCCCTCCAGCTCTTCAATACGCGCCTTGGCCCGACCGGCGTCCTCCTCGGCGCTCCGGCTGCGCTGCTTGAGCTGCCCGGCCTCCTCCTCCAGGGCCTGGCGGCGGTTTTCCAGCCCGGAAACCTGTTCCTGGCAGGCGTTCAGCCGCTCCTGGAGGGTGAGCGCCCGGCTTTCCTGCTCCCGGCGCTGGGCCTGGGCGGTCTCCATCTCGTAGGCCGCCGCCGTCTGCTCCCGCCGGGCCTCCTCCAGGGTGCGGGCGGCCTGGGCCAGATCCTCCTGGAGGGCCTGGCGCTGGCGGTTCAGGCGTTCCAGCTCGTTGGCGCGGGAGAGAATGCCCGCGCTTTTGCTGGCCGATCCGCCGGTCATGGAACCGCCCACGTTCAGCACCTGGCCGTCCAGGGTGACGATTTTGAAGCGGCGGCCATATTTCCGGGCCACGGCGACGGCCCGGTCCAAATTCTCCGCGATGACCACCCGGCCCAGCAGGTTGGAAAAGACCCGCTGATACCGCCGGTCAAACTGAATCAGCTGGTCGGCTATGCCTAAAATCCCCGGTTCCTCTGCCGCTTTCATGTCCCGGAATTCGGAGGGGCGCATGGAGGGGACGGGCAGGAAGGTGGCCCGGCCCGCGTCCCTGCGTTTCAGGTACTCGATGGCGGCCTTGCCGCTCTCGTCGGACTCCACCACGATGTGCTGCATGGCCCCGCCCAGAGCGGTCTCGATTGCCACGGCGTACCGGTCGGGTACATGGAGCAGTCCGGCCACCGGGCCGTGGATCCCTTTCAGCACCCCACGCCCGGCCTGGGCCATCACAACCTTGACCGCCTTGGAGTAGCCCTCGTACATTTTCTCCATCTCGGAGAGCATATGGATGCGGGAGGCCAGGTTGTTCTCCTGCATTTTCAGATTGATCTGCTGCTGCTCGGCGCTGTCCGCTTTCTTTTTGCGCGCGTCCAGGCGCATCTGGTAGCCGGAGATGATATTGCCCAAATCGTCCCGTTCCTGCCGGGCCTGCTCCAGTTCCAAGCTCACCTGCTCCAGCTGCTCCCCGGCCTGTTTGCGCCGCTCCTGGAGGTCGATTAACTCCCGGCCCACCGCCTGCTCCCGGTCCAGCACCTCCTGGGCAGCGGCGCCCAGGGCGAACAGCAGGGCCCTGGCCTCGGCGGCGGAGGCGGTTTCTGCCTCCACCCGCTGGCGCAGCTGCTCCAGCTCCCGGTTCAGGATCCCGGCGCTCCTGTCCACGCCCTCGGCCTGGGCCTGCCGCCGCTCCATCTCCTCCCGCAGGGCCTGGGCCTGGTCCGTCAGGCTGTCCAGGCGGGCTCGGCGCTGGTCTATCTGGCCGGCAATGGAACCGGCCCGGCCCTGCTGGGCCTCCAGCTCCCCCTGGATGCGCTGGACGTTTTTCTGGTTGTTCTCAATATTATTTTGCAACACGGACAGGGTGGTTTCGCACTCCCCGGCGGCGCTCTCCATGCGGGCGGCCTCCTCCCGGAGGGCGTCCGACTGGATGTCCTTTTCCCGCATGCGCTCCGCGCAGGACTCGGCGGCGGCGTACAGCGTTTCCACCTGGCCCTGCATCTCGTCCTTCTGCCGGGCGGCCGTCTCGTAGTCGGCGTTGACCTTGATGGAGGCGGCGCGCAGCTTGTCCAGCTGCTCCATCCAGACCGAAACCTCCAGCCCCCGTAGTTCGTCCCGGAGCAACAGGAACTTCCGGGCTTTCTCCGCCTGGACGCGCAGGGGCTCCACCTGGAGGGACAGCTCCTCGATCTTGTCATTGACCCGCACCAGGTTTTCCTCGGTGCGCTGGAGCTTGCGCTCGGCCTCCTCTTTGCGGTGGCGGAAGCGGGAGATGCCCGCCGCCTCCTCGAAAATCTCCCGCCGGTCTGCGGATTTGACCGACAGAATTTCGTCGATTTTCCCCTGGCCGATCATGGCGTAGCCCTCCCGGCCCAGGCCGGTGTCCATGAACAGCTCGTTCACGTCCTTCAGGCGTACACCCCGGCGGTTGATATAGTATTCGCTCTCCCCGGAGCGGTAGTACCGGCGGGTGACCATCACCTCGCTGTCCTCCAGGGGGAACAGGTGGGCGGCGTTGTCAAGGACAAGGCTGACCTCGGCGAAGCCCAGGCTTTTGCGCTTCTGGGTGCCGTCGAAAATCACGTCCTCCATCTTGGCCCCCCGGAGGGTCTTGGTGGACTGCTCCCCCATGACCCAGCGGATGGCGTCGGAAATATTAGACTTGCCGGACCCGTTGGGCCCCACGATGGCGGTCATGTCCTCTTCAAAGGACAGCACGGTTTTATCCGGAAAGGACTTAAAGCCCTGAATTTCCAGTGCTTTCAGATACACGCTCCCACCTCTTTTCTCTCCCCCTCCGGGGTTTTTCAAAAGCCGTCCCGCTTTCAGCGGCGCGGCCTGGAAATCAAACATTGCCGCAATATTGAGTATTATATCGCAAACCCGCCCCCCTTTCAAGCCCTGCGCCCGGTTTTTCCACGGAAATTAATTTTTCATTTCCTCAATTTCCAAAGTAAACGCAACACCCGGCATTTGATATGTTGCGT